>NZ_BJWE01000031.1 GCF_007990205.1 Pediococcus parvulus
TGATTAGTCAAAATACTTTTGCTGAAAAGGTATTGGAATTTAACAGAGCACTCGCGCAAATTAATCTTTGTTTGCCTGATAAATATAGGATAATTAATCCCTATAGTGGTGGGCAGAAAGAACTAGTTCACAAAATTACGACGCGTTTTACCCAAAAGCATTTCAATGATACTAAGCCTCGCCGACTAATACTAGGAAGCTCACCAGCACGAAGTGGAACAGCAGTCACAGGAGTTCCTTTTGAGGATGCAAAATATCTTCAAAAAGAAACCGGAATTTTTATTGATAAGGTTCATGCCAGCCAGGCCTCTTCGAGATTTTTGTATGATGTTATGCGAAACTATGGTGGTAGAGAAAAATTCTACGATAATTTCTTTATGAGCTTTGTGTGTCCGCTAGGGTTGGTTAAGACAAATACAAAAGGAAATGAAGTTAATTGTAACCATTATGAAAGTAAAAAACTTCAAGAATATTTGTTACCATTCATTGTGAGTTCACTGCGTAGCCAAATCAAATTTGGGGTGGACACATCGGTGTGCTACTGTATTGGAAGCGGAGAAAATTATAAATTTTTAACGCAAATTAATAATGAGTATCACTTTTTTGAGAAGATTATTCCGTTAGAACATCCGCGTTTTATTACCCAATATAATTCTAAAAATATAGATTGGTACATGAAAAAGTATATGACGGCGCTACGTCTTGTTTAAAAGTATGTGTCTCCGAGAATTGACATTAACTTAAACGCTTGAAACAGCAATAGCCCGCTATAATTGGATTTAATCAATTATAGTGGGCTATTTAATTTTTATAAAATTCAGTTACCCGGAGATAGCATTAAATTTTTCGGAAATAACTATGCTGAATACTTGGGAAGGTATAAATGAACCGCTGAACTTGTTCATGAGTTAAACGTAATTCAATGATGTCCAATAAACCGTTGATTGAGTCGACCGCTTCGTTACTATATTCCACGGCACCCACCAAGATATGCTCCTGATCAAAGACTAAGGTTAGGCCACCATCTAATTCGTTTTGAACTTGTTTGAACCAGTCATCACCGTATTCAAAATGCTCAACTGAATATTTATCAGGCTGTTTTTCAGCCTCGTTAGGATTAATACCCACTTGCGAAATTCGGGGTGAAGAGAAAACGGTTGTGGCAATCGCAGGGTAGTGAATGGTATCACTGGTCTGATTTGTAAACAGTTGTGCCAAATATTGTGATTCAAAAATGGCGGTTGGTGTAATCTTCGGTTGAGGTTTGTCAACCACGTCCCCCGTTGCATAGACGCCAGCCACGTTAGTTTGCAGGTGATTGTCCACTTCAATGCCATGGGCATTAGTTGCAATGCCAAGCGTTTCAAGGCCACTTCCGATTAAATTAGGAAGACGGCCGCTAGCGTCAACAATGTAATCACTGGCCAATTCAAATTGGTTGGATCCGTGTAAAACTAGCCCAGCTTCCGTTTTCTCGACTGCATCGACTTGTTGATCATAAAAAAATTTAACTCCTCGACGGCGTAAATCTGCTACCAAACGTTTGACGTACGGCTGATAAAAGTGCCGCAAGGGTTGGTGACTGTCTACAACCACGTTCACAGAAGCACCAACGGCATTGGCAATGGATGCAAATTCCATCCCCACATAACCTGCGCCAATAATGGTTAGTTGTTTTGGCATTTGAGGTAAAGATAAGAAGTCTGTGCTGTCATGCAGATATTCTTTTCCTGGAATATCCAAACGATGGGGATGCTGACCTAGTGCTAATACAATTTTTTGGGCGTGATAATTGGTGTCGCCAACTTTAACCGTTTTGGCATCCACAAGGGTAGCGTGTCCCACAATGACTTGAACGCCACCGTCAACTAATTTCTGTTTGTTGCTTTCGGCTAATTTGTCAATGACTTCGTGTTTATGCGCCATCAAGTCGGGCCAATTTATTTTTGGCACGCTGTCAAAGCCGCGACCCTGTAATTGTTCAATAGTTCGAACTAATTCAACAGGCTTATCCAACGTGATTTTTGCATTACAGCCCCGATTTGTACAAACACCGCCAAACAGGCCTTCCTCAATAACGGCTACTTTTAATCCGGCCTGGCTCATTGGAATTGCCCCATTCCAAGCGCCTTGCCCGCTGCCAATAAATAAAACGTCAAACATGTGGATCAGCTCCTCTATCATTTATATTGTAGATTCAAATTAACACTTCCCCAAAACACAAGCAATTGAAACGCTTTCTTTCACGATGAGGTTGTGGGGAAGCTATGCAAAGAACCGTAAAACTGTAATAATGGTGAAGTTGATAATACTCGCAAAACAGATCAGAAAATAGGAGAAAATATGAAAAAAATTGCACTTTCAGTTATCGGGATTTTGGTCATTGCTGTAACCTTAGTTGGTTGTGGCAATAATTCTAGTCAAACGGCCGGTAAAACCCAGTTAACTGCCAAACAACGTTCTACAAAAATTATTAACCGTAAAGAAACTATCTGGCGAGAGACTGCGCTTGTGAAGTCAGACGTGGACGGGAAAGGTCAATTAACGGCACTGAAAACGAAAAAGCTGGCGGGTGCTGCGAGTTCGAATTTAGTTTGGACGACACATAACGGCCAGTTTTCGAGTGGGTATACAAAGACCAACTATGCGAAAATTAAGGAAATGATTACTAAAAATGCGACGACTAGTAGTGATTATAAGACGAAGTTGTTTACGATTAAGCAACTGAACGATACGTTGAAGGAAGCAAAAGCATCGATTCGAATTCACAAATATAGTGATTTAGTTTATTTGAAATCAAATAAGGTTGCTGGTGGTCAGAGTGTTGGTTTTATTGCGAGTGATCACAAGCTGTATGGATTGCAACTTTCTTATGTTTATTCAGCAACGCAGGCCAATTCTCCAACCGATCGGGCTTATATTCTCAGCGATCAAGGGTATCAAACACCTAAAAAGCATGTGAATATCAGTTCGCTAACGGGACGATGGGGAAACAGTGATACGACAGATCAACTGATTGTTCGTAAGCATTGGATTTATCAAGTCAGTCAAACTGGCGTGCATAGCACCTATACCCGGCTAAAGTTACAGGACTTGAGTAAGATTACCACAGCCGATTTATATAGTAGCGCTACTTTTAATTATGCTCAAATTCAGGCGCTAAAAGTTGGTTATGCAATGCCACGAGCGACAACTATTGCTGGTAGCGATAAGACGTACACGTATTTAGTCTTGAACAAAAAGACCCTTGTCAGAATTGGCGAAGGCTCGTTCCAACGTTATACCAAACTAACGGCAGATCCGACCACCACTGATTTACCAGAAAAAGTGTTGCAAATATTTAATAAATTAGATGGTCAGGGTGGCACTCAGATTGCGGAAACGATGACGGCCATGGGGAATAATTCGTACACAATTGGCCTTGTGGATAACATGGATCGGTTGACCAAAACTTCGCTTCAACAAAATACAACGATTAAAACGGCAACGGTAAGTAACGGAAAAATTACGATTAAAAATGAGTGATGGGTTCTGTTGCCAGTTTCAATTTTCTCAGGGAAACCAACCCCTGATATGATATAATGACAGCACTAAATTAAGAAATGAGATGATGTTTTATGGCAATTGTAATTATTTATAGTCATGTGGCGGAGGTACGGATAGCCTAGACTTATCTAAACCTCCATGATTTTACGGAGGAATACAATTTATTGAGTAAAACACAATTAAAAGCTTTTGGATTAACCTCAGCTCTTGAGGAACAAGCAACCAATTCGGGACTTGCTTTAGGCCGGATAACTGGTCAAAATCGGACTCTATACGATGTGATGACTGAGCAAGGCTCACGGCAGGCATCAGTTTCAGGGCGCTTGAACAACGTAGCCATTGATGCTCAAGATTATCCGGCAGTCGGGGACTGGATCTTGCTTCGAACCCTGGGATCAGTAGCGGATACTGCTGTGATTGAACGTGTCATGCTGCGACGTAGTCTGTTTTTTCGGAAGGCAGCGGGCCGCAAAACAACCGCACAAATTGTGGCAGCAAATGTTGATACGATTTTTATTTGCATGGCCCTGGATGCCAATTATAATTTAAAACGGCTGGAACGTTATTTAGTTGTTGCTTGGGACAGTGGGGCCACACCGGTGGTTGTTTTAACGAAAGCAGATTTGGCTTCGAATTTGGACCAACAGATTGCCGACGTTGCTGAAATGGCAGCAGGGGACAATGTGGTCTTTTGTTCCGCAACTGATGAGAGTTGGCGAAAAATTACTGACTATGTGCAACCAGGTAAGACGGTCGCCTTTATTGGATCATCAGGCGTGGGCAAAACCACTTTAATTAATCAGTTGATGGGACGAAATGTGGGTGCAACGCAAGCGGTGCGAGGTAGTGATGCCCATGGTCGTCATACGACAACTGGTCGCGAATTGCTGGTGCTACCTGAGGGTGGACTCGTGATTGATACACCAGGAATGCGAGAACTCTCGTTGCTAAATGGCAACTTTGACGCAACTTTTGATGATATTAAACAGTTGGCTCAGCAGTGTCGGTTTAATGACTGTACACACACACAAGAACCAGGATGTGCCGTTCAAGCAGCTATCCAAGCCGGTTCGTTGAGTGAAGATCGGTTGGATAATTATCGTGCGCTTTTAAATGAGGCCACAACTAATCAAAATTTGCGCGGGAAAGCTCGTGAAAATGCTAAAGTGGAGCGAATGTTTGGAAGTAAAAAACAAATGAAAGCTATCATTAAGGCAAGAAGAAAGAATCGCCGTTAATTAAACTAATGAAGTTTCGTGGAAAAGTACTTTTCTGCGGAACTTTTTTTAACGTCGATCGAATTCCGTATAATGCATGTGATAGTCGTGAATTGTTTAAAAAAATTCGTGCGACGTTTGATGATAAAACTGTAGTAGCAAGGCAGTAAATTTGAATTTTAAATGTTTGTACATGGTTATTAGAATTGTTAATCTAACCTTATATACATTATTGATTGAACTTGAGGAGTGAAGACTATGAAAGCTTGGGTTATTAAAAGTTCTAAATTTACAGAGATTGATCAGTTACAGTTGCTTGAAGTGGCGAGGCCGCAACCTCATGAAAAAGAATTGCTTGTGCGAGTTCATGATGTGGGATTGAATCCAGTTGATTACAAGTTAATCGAACATCAGCCTGGCAGCTGGCTCTACCCCCATATTTTGGGTTTAGATGTCGCGGGTGAGGTCGTTGAAATTGGGAAACAAGTAGATAAATTTAAAAAGGGAGATCGTGTTTTTTATCATGGGGATTTGACGGAGTCCGGTGGTTTTGCGGAATTTGGCACTGTTAAAAGTGACGTAGTGGCCAAAATGCCAGATAAATTAACTTATCCACAAGCGGCAGCTTTGTTATGTAGTGCAATGACCGCTTATCAAGCCATCTTTAGAAAGGCCAATTTAGAAAATCGACACACAGTATTAATTCATGCGGGAGCAGGAGGTGTGGGTGGTATCGCAATTCAGTTGGCAAAAATAGCAGGACTAAGAGTATTTACAACGGTTTCAAAGCAAAAAAAAGATTTTGTTGCACACCAGCATCCGGATGCAATTATTGATTATCGAACTCAAAATGTTACTGAGCAGATTCAAAGATTGACAAATGGGCTGGGGGTAGATCTAATTATTAACACAATTGGTGCCGAGGCAGCCACTCAGGACCTAAAACGATTAGCGTATAATGGCGCACTTATAGCTATCGATGGGCAACCAAACTTAACTACCGATTATGCCAAATTAGGTTTAGGCGTTTTTAGCGTTAATTTGGGTGGCGCTCATCAAAGCCATAATACCCAACAAAGGCATGACTTGGCTGTTATGGCAACTCAGTTGGGCGAATTAGTAGTGAAAGAAAAGTTGGATCCATTAATTAATCAGGAAATTTCCTATCGCGACATCCCAAAAGGATTACAAATGATAAAGGATCACAAAGTTACAGGGAAAATTGTGGCCAAGTTTATGTAATATCTCTAATATTTTTAGTCCGTACGAGGCCGTAGGTTAATAACAAAATATTGTCTAGAAAACAAGTTTTTGTGATGCATATAGAGGTATAAGACGACTACAAAAAAATTTGAGGTTGACAGTGAATTTATAGTTCGGAAGTGGGAAAAGGTGGCACCTATGTGATTTTTCCTTATGATATTCGCGAGTTATTTGGCAAAGGACGTCTAAAAGTTCATGCGACGTTTGACGGCGAAGCCTATGACGGGAGCATCGTCAATATGGGTATCAAAAATGTAGATGGTTCGATTGGTTATATTTTGGGAATTCGTAAAGATATTCGGCAAAAGATTTCTAAATCCGTTGGTGATAAAGTACATCTGACAGTGAGTGTGATAATTTAAGTAGGACTAGAGGCAGGTCGTTTGCTTCAGAAATGAGCTCATGTCATAATAGGTGTAAGAAATAAACTTATTGTCAGCATAAGATTGTGGTTTGAAACGACGAAATACCATTAGGAGGAATTACTATGAACAAGATGATATTTGTGAATTTGCCCGTAACTGACATGCAACGATCAATCAAGTTTTACGAAGCGCTGGGATTTAAAAAGAATGAAGATTTTTCTGATGCAAACGGAACCGGAATGATGTGGGATGACAATATTTGGGTTATGTTGTTGACGCATGAGTTCTATCAACAATTTTTACGTGGCCAGTTAGTTGCCGATACACAGGCAGTCAGTGGGTCAATGACGGCGTTCAGCATGGATAGTATTGAAGAAGTGAAAAAATTTGCTCAAACTGCGAAGGAAAATGGCGGTGATTTTTATCACGTGGAATTAGGAATGTCTGAAGAACAGATGTATGAACTAGAAGTAAAAGATCCGGATGGCAATATTTTATCGGCGGCATGGATGGCTATGTAACTTGCAAGTTAATGTGGTTATGTTTGCTAGAAGCTAGCCGAAATTTACGGTATACTTACAGCAAACTGAAAACAAGGAGCTAGGATTATGGAAACTTTTACAGAATTTATTGACACGATTGATAATTCTGATCACCAATCCCGTGTGCGCGAAGTTTTGCAGTGGGTTAGCGATACTTTTCCACAGCTTGAAAAACGAATTGCTTGGAATCAACCCATGTTTACAGATCATGGAACCTTTATTATCGGGTTCAGTGTTTCAAAAAAACATCTGGCCTTTACACCAGAAGAGGCAGGAATCAGTCATTTTGAAGATGATCTTAAAGCAGCTAATATTGATCATACAAAAGGTATTGTCCGGATGCCTTGGGACCAACCGTTTAATTATGAACTATTGAAGCAAATGATTGAATTTAACATTCATGATAAAGCGGCCATTGAGACGTTTTGGCGGCCTGCAAAACGTTAATAAAAATACATCCACAGCCTCATGTTGTGGATGTATTTTTTGATTAGTGAGTATTTCTGTACCAATGAAAACTAAATACGATGATAAAGATTAATGGGCCTAAAAGACTGTAAATTAAGTGAATCATAATACTGAAATAGAGACTATCGGAGTCACTTTCTGAAGAGTTAAGAGCATCGTCCGTCGTATCAGCATTAACAGCACCCCATTTGTCTCTTTGATGATTGTACTTATAATCAGCTAAGCGATTCTTTGCACCGAGTTGTTGCACAAAAAGATCTGGTCCAACTAATAGTTTAGAAAAGCGCATTAAATAAAATTGACAAAACCAAGAAACCACTAACCAGATCATGAACCAATTGATTGTGAAATGATATTTAAAATTATTATCTGCGCTAAAAAAATAGATGAGTAGGACTGTAAAGACGGTTTGAGTAATCATACGAGTGATATAACGAAAGGTTTTCATCTTAATCTCTCCAGCAAATTTTTTTCTAAAGAAAGCATAGCGCAAATTAATCGGAAAATCATTAGAAATAATTTTAGCCCGAGTTAAAATGTTTGCTCTCTGTTTGTTGCTTGGCTAGAATGACTAGGTGTCAAATTTTTGATAAAAATAAGAAACTCAGGAGATTTAAATTATGGCAAAAACATGGATGATTACAGGAACTTCAAGTGGATTTGGAAAAGAGCTTGCAAAGATTGTTGCGCAGGCTACCGGGACTAATCTCGTTGCGACGGCACGAAAGCTAGCAGATTTAGACTATCTTGATGCCTATGATCATGGACAGATTGAAAAAGTGTTAGTAGATGTTGTGGATGCTGACCAAATTAAAGCTGCTGCAAAACAAGCACTTCAGCGGTTCGGTAACATTGATGTTTTAGTGAATAATGCTGGCATTGGTTATTTCTCAACGATTGAAGAAAGTGATATGGCGCAAGTTCGTCATATGTTTGAAGTGAATTTCTTTGGCCTAGCAAGCATGACTGAGGCACTTTTACCTAATTTCCGGAAACAGAAGAGTGGAACAATTGTGAACATTTCTTCGGCATTAGCGTTAACAACCTTACCCACAATGGGTTATTACAGTGCTACAAAATACGCTGTTGAAGGTTATTCTGATACTTTACGTCAAGAGGTTGCTGATTTAGGAATCAAGGTCTTTACGGTTGAGCCAAGTGGCGCCCGGACAAACTGGTCTGGAAGTTCTTCTAAGAAAGTCGTCCCAACAATTGGTGACTACGCTAAGTTCAAAGAATCCGTTGAAACGACTGACCAATCTGTCACAGACGCACCTGGAGATCCAGCAATGATTGCCAAGATTATTTTTGACCAAGTTAGTGCTGGCAAAGATTTGCCAAAGCATTTACCACTTGGCGAGTTTGCATATGAAGCCGGGTTAAAGAACTTGACTAACTTAGAGGCAGAAATTAAGTCCCGTCATGAGTTGTCTTTATCGGCAGATCGAAAATAGATAGAATCATTTAGTATCATGAAAGCGAGCGCGAACCAAAGCATTTAATTGGTTCGCGCTTTTTTTAATTCTTTAAAAGTGGAATAGCATCTGCAAGAGTTGGCAAAACGGCGACAGCCTTCTCTTGAATAGTTGGCTGGGGCTTGATCCAATCTGGTACCAATACGACATCTAAACCGGCATTGACTGCTGAGAGGACACCGCTGGTAGAATCTTCAAAAACGACCGTCCCTGATTTGCTAGCGTGGGTTCTTTGTAACGCATACAAGTAAACGTCGGGAGCTGGTTTATTATGCGGAACTTCATCACCACTAATAAAGTCAGTAAAGTACTGGTCAATTTTAGTGATCTTAGTTGTTTGTATGATAGTGTCTTTGGCAGCCGAAGAAGTGACGTAACATCTTTTATGCGTTTGGTTCAAAAATTTTAAGAGTTCAATGGCACCTTTTTTGACCTGAACTTCACCCTGTTGAAGTCGCCGATTATATAGGCTCATAGCTTCGTCAAAAACGCATTTTCCTAAATCTGCACTGCCAACAAGTTTGGTTAGTTTTTGGATGGTGACGGGAAATCCTTTGGCGATGTAGGCGACGTGATCCTCTTTTGTGAAGGGGATGCCGTAGTTTTCGAGCACGTCTCTGCGGGTTTCAAAATATAATTTTTTGGTATCTAGCAGGAGACCGTCCATGTCAAAAAAGATGGTGCTTTTATGATTTAACAACTTTCAGTCACTTCCCTTCATTTAAACCATTTAGTAACCATTTAACTTTATATCGGTAGTCGGTGACTAGTTGTTCTGGGGTCCAGTCATTTACAGAAGCATCGATCAGCGTTTCGATTACCAAATGCATGACAAAGTATAAAAAGCTTTTGGCCTCTTCATCAGATTCAATCTGGAAATCATTGGCACTTAAAATCGTTTTCCAAGCTTCAAAACCATGAGTTTCTGGGAGGCGATGAGAAAATAGGGCACTGTTTTGGGTGAGTAACTGAATTTGGCGTTGCGCAGAGCTTCCTTTTTCTAAGGTGACACTAGCGAGAAGAAAAGTTTCGATTCCTTCAAAGAAGTGGTCCTGATGTTTCATAATAGCTTGAATAATTGTCCCGTGAATTGTACCCGCATAATAAGTAATTAAATAATGGTAGGCATCTTGCAAATCTTCAAAATATTTGTAAAAAATACCGCGTGACATACCTAATGCCGTCACGATTTGGCTCACTTTGACCTGACTGACAGGTTGGTCTGTAAAAACAGTGAGTAAAATTTGGCGAATTGCTTCCTGACGGTTATCAGGGAGATTATTAAATGTTTTTTGGGGCATCCTCTGGCTCCCTTCATGAACTTGTTTACTGAAATTATAGCATAATTTAAATTTAATGGTGACAAAATGTCACCGGTGCACTATAGTTATTTTTGTAAGTAAAAACTGGAAGGGGACTTGATTCATGTTTTTAGCATGGAAAGAAATGCGATACGCCAAACTGCGGTATGCGCTGATTATTGGCATTATGATTCTGGTGGCCTATGTGGTTTTTATGTTGTCAGGACTGGCAAGTGGCTTGGCAAACGGCCACAAAAAAGCAATTTCAGATTGGGGCTCAAGTACGATTGTGCTGTCTGCAGATAGTAACAAGGTGGCAAGTGCTTCGGTATTGAAACGTGCCGATCTTAACCGCGCGAAAACGGCAAACACGAATAAGGCGGCAGTGGGACTATTTGCAACGGCTGCTCAAAAGAGTGGCAGTAAAACCAAAACTAACGTGGCCATTTTTGGGGCTCAAAAGAGGAGCTTTGTGGTCCCAAAAATTATAAAAGGGCGATTGTATCAAAATGCTCACGAAATAATTATTTCAAAAAACTTAAGTGATGAGGGCTATCATATTGGCGATCAAATCAAACTTGCTAGCATGACCCACAAGTTTAAGATTGTCGGCATTACCAAAGCCACAACGTATAGTGTGGAACCCGTAATTTATCTCAATTTGGATGCGTTTACCACGTTGAAATACGGGTCGCAACCATTTAGTAGTGCTTCGCAAAAACCAATTAGTTTAATTGCGATTAAGCATAAAACACCGAAACAAGTGACCGTCACTACCGGCACTTCGGATACAAAGGTCGCTAAAATGAGTACTGCGACATTAATTCAGAATTTGCCTGGATTTTCGGCTGAAAAAATTACACTTAATACGATGATCGATTTTCTGTTTATCGTAGTGGCGGCCATCGTGGGCATTTTTCTGTATGTGATGACATTGCAGAAAACCGTTTTGTTTGGTGTTTTGAAGGCCCAAGGTGTGCGAACTCGTTACTTGGTGGGCACAATTGTGAGTCAGTCCTTCATTGTTGGGGCGGCTGGCGTGATCCTTGCATTTATTTTGGGATATCTGACAAGTTTGATTCTTCCAGAAGCAATGCCGTTTACAATTGATGGGATGCAGTGGCTTTCTGACGGCTTGATTCTTATTCTAGTCTCGATAGTTGGTGGGCTATTCTCCATTCGAACGGTCACTAAGGTTGATCCGATTAATGCGATTGGAGGCGAATAGATATGGATGCAGTTTTAGAAATGACAAACATTCAAAAAAAGTTTGGGACGGGCCACACCGAGGTTGATGCGCTAACGGATGTGAATTTCTCGATTAATGCCGGTCAGTTTGTGAGTATTGTGGGTCCTTCTGGATCTGGGAAAAGCACTTTTTTGACCATTGCAGGCGGTTTACAACGGCAAACTTCCGGAGAAATTTTGATTAACCACACCGATATCAGCAAATTAAATGAGAAAAAACGAACCCAAATTCGGTTTGATCAATTAGGCTTTATTTTACAAAGTTCCAATTTAATTCCGTTTTTAAAGGTGAGCGAGCAATTTGCCTTGGTGGAAAAACTTGCTAAAAAATCCTTGCAAGAACGAGTGGATATGTTGCTTAAGTCGCTTGATATTGAGAATTTGAAGGCGAAATATCCTAAAGAATTATCAGGTGGTGAACGGCAACGGGTGGCAATTGCCCGAGCTTTGTGTAACGATCCCAGTGTGATTTTGGCGGATGAACCGACTGCCAGTTTAGATTCCAAACACGCGTTTGAAGTTGTGAAGATTTTGGCGCGGGAAGCACATGACCAAAACAAAGCCATTATCATGGTGACGCATGATGAGCGAATGACGAAGTGGAGTGACCAAGTTTATCAAATTGAAGATGGCCGCCTTTCGTTAGCAGAGTAAATGGCTTTAAATTTTTTCATAAAAACGAGAACAAATATTGGTTTTTTTGATTTCGGTCCGTTATACTTACTAATAGTAAATAAGAAAAGAGGAATTTTTATGTCAACAACAGTTGGATTAATTGTAGGAAGTTTACGTAAGGGTTCATATACCAAAGCCGTTGCAGAACAAGCAGCTGCATTATTGCCTGAGGATTATACCGTTAAAAATATTAATATCGGTGACCTAGATCTTTACAATCAAGATTTAGATGATGAAAACCAAGTTCCTGAAAGCTGGAAGAAGTTCCGTGAAGACATGCAAAGTGTTGATGCAGTGATCTTTGCAACTCCTGAATATAACCGTTCTGTACCCGGCGTCTTAAAGAATGCGATTGATGTGGGTTCACGTCCTTATGGGGCTAGCGTTTGGGACAAGAAACCAGCCATTATCTTGAGTGTTTCGCCAGGTGCTATTAGTGGATTTGGCGCAAACCATCACTTGCGTCAATCATTGGTTTTCTTGAACATGCCAGTTGTACAACAACCAGAAGTTTACTTGGGTAATGTTACAAATATCTTAGATGATAACTTGAAGATTACAAACAAGGGAACGATCGGCTTCTTACAAAGTGCAATGGATACATTTGTTGACTTAATTAATCGATTTAAAGACTAAAAAATATTGAATTGGCAGTCGTCAAACCAGAAAATTGGTTTGAGGCTGCCAATTTTGTGTTTATACCGAAACATGTGCGTAAAGTTGAAAAGATTACATCAAAATTATCAAAAACGAATACATTGTGTGCATATTTGTATACAAACGATTCAAAACTTGATATACTACTTATATAGTGATGAAGGGGGATCAGGAATATGGCAAAGAGTACAATTAGTATTCGTGTCGACGAAAATCTAAAAAAAGATACGGAAAAAACATTAGACGATATGGGAATGACTATCACAACGGCGTTTACGATTTTTGCAAAAACTTTAGTAAAAGAACAACGCTTTCCATTTGAAATTACAAATGATCCATTCTATAGTCTAGCAAATCAGGAATATCTTGCTAAGGTAATTAAGGATATGGAAGAAAATGGTGGAACCAGCCACGAGTTGATCGATGATTAAATCATGGTATGGAGATGCATGGAACGATTACGTAAAATGGCAAACAGAAGATAAAAAGGCTTTAAAAAAGATTAATAGCTTAATTAAAGATATTGAAAGACATGGTTCTAAAGGACTTGGTAAATCAGAAATACTAAAATCTAATTATTCAGGTTGGTATAGCAAAAAATTAGACAAGAAGAATCGGTTAGTTTATAAAATAAAAGACAATATTTTGTATATAGCTGAGTGTAAAAATCATTACAACGGATAGCCATACTGTCCGCTTTTTCATTTGTAGTTTTTTACGGCAATGGAGATCCTTTTACTAATCGTCTCAATGCACTCACTTTTTTTAGGACAGTTCCTTGCGGCAGTTCTAACTATATAAATCCGCCTAGCGTGGGACTTCATCCCCCTGACGGCACCTTTATATAGTTAGAACTAAGCACCGCAATCCACTCACTCTTTCTAGGACAGTTCCTTGCGGCAGCTCTAACTATATAAATCCGCCTAACGTGGGACTTCATCCCCCTGACGGCGCCTTTATATAGTTAGAACTAAACGCCGCAATCCACTCACTTTTTCTAAAAAGTACCCCGGTTTTGCGAACATACACAAATGGCCAGCTCCTGGCACCTCAATCATTCTCTTTTCCGGTGCCTGCACTCGCTCAAAATACATTCTTGTGGCTTGCATTGGCGTTATCGGATCGTGCTCTCCCTGGAAAACATAAAACGGGATCGCTATCTTTGTTAAAAGACGGTCATAATCAAAAGTGTCCAGTTCCACATGCAAACTGCGATATGAGGCAAGCATTCCTTTGCAAAATGCCATATAATCTCGAACACCATAATGAGGACACCGCAAAATATTAGGGATGAACAAATTAGTTACCATATTTGCCACATCCGTTTTTTGCAATGCTGAAAAGATATTAAATTCACTAATTTGTTTTGCCGACCACGACTGCGCATCAAAAGGAAACTTCTGTAACCAGTTTTTACTTAAAACATGGTTTCCTGTTTCAAACAATGCTTGGTTAAAAGCATACTGATGCGACTTGCTGGTCATCTGTTCGGTTCCTATATAAGCTGCGTACAAAGGCTCGGCTTGTTGCACCATCAAGTTTGCAATGATGCTGCCAATTGAGCTACCCAGTAATATAACAGGGACATTTGGAAGTATTTCTTTAATTTTTTTGGTGAGCAGAATGCCATCGTCTACTAACGTTTGTAAATTTTTGGGGACAGCCGGTTGCTTGCGATAAGTTTTTCCAGCACCACGTTGATCCCAATGAACCACTGTGAATTCTGTGGAAAAAAGCTGAGTAGCCTTAGTAAACATTGAATACGTTGAAGCAGGGCCCCCGTGAATGATTAATAAAACAGGATTAGTTTTGGATTGACCAAGAATTGTGATCCACTGTTGAATGCCATCCAGTTGTACATAACCTTGGTAAGAAATTCCTGAAGGATTAGAATTTTCTACGTTGTGTAAAAATAGTGCCAAAATATCACCTCCATTTATATAGAAGATATGTTTACCCTTAGCTTAAAAAGGTGGTGGAAACTTTGCAATGAAAATGAATCCGATTACTAAAATTTGGCGTAGCGTTCTGATTGACAACAAATATTCAAATCGATATAGTTAGCTATCGTTAATAGATGCAGATTATTTGAAAATAAAACTAATAAATGAGGAGATCAAACATGGCATATCCACAACTTGATTTACAAAACGCAAAGGGACCTAAAGCAACAATTCAAACAAATCATGGTGATATTGTAGTTCAACTTTTCCCAGAGCAAGCACCCAAAGCAGTTGAAAACTTTGTTGCATTAGCTCAACAAGGTTACTATGACGGCATTATTTTTCATCGCGTGATTCCTGATTTCATGATTCAGGGTGGCGATCCTACTGGAACTGGTGCTGGTGGTCAGAGCAGTTTTGGACATGAATTTGAGGATGAATTTTCTAATGAAGTCTTTAATATGAAGGGCGCTCTTTCAATGGCTAATGCCGGCCCTAACACTAATGGTAGTCAGTTCTTCATCGTTTCAAATGAGCATGTACAAGCAGACATGCTTGGAAGCATGGCACAAGCTGGTTATCCAAGCGAAGTGATTGAAGCTTACAAACAAGGTGGCACACCATGGTTAGACCACCGTCATACTGTTTTCGGTCAAGTGGAAACAGGAATGGACGTTGTTGAAGAGATCAGCAATGTTGCCCGTGATATGCAAGATAAGCCTGATGAAGATGTGACGATCAAGACTATCGTGATTGAAGAACAAAAATAAATGAAACTAACGTAATGCTTGGAGAAACTCTAACATTACGTTTTTTTGATTTTAATAGAATAGAAAGAGGTCAAATTAAAATGGAAATCAGGGAATTAATTCAGCGTTCAACCAAGATTCGGGATGCCTATCACGCTTTAGAAATGAAACAGGAAGGAAAGCCATGGACGTCCGAACAAGATGCTTTAGCATTTTTAAGCGATGCCGGTTTGGTTGGCAGACTGGTGATGGACAATCAAGGTAGTTGGCCTGATTCGGATCAATACTACAAACTTGATGCAAAAATTGCGGAGTGTATGTGGTGGCTAAGCAGTCTGGCTGAAGAAAATCAGATTGATTTGGAAAAGAGCTTAGATAATTTTTTAGGAGACCGTGAAAAGCATTTGAAAAGTTAAAATGAACTATCAAAGGGATTGCAGAAACCATTTCTTTTTTTATGGAAACATAGAACTGTAACGGGTTTAATTGAGTGCAGGAGTAAAAATCAGATAAATAATCAGAAAATAAGTTTATTATGGTTATATAACTGATATAATTGACTCTGTTATCGATACGGTGGAGGTAGTGTGATATGAATTACAAGGTAATTGCATGGGGATTAGGCGCCCTGATACTGATCGTTCTATTTATATTCTATTTAGCTTATTCGAAATATGCACGTCAAAAAGTTGCGCGTCATGCAGTCAATGGATTGGAACGAGTGATCAAACGTACTCGAGTTATTTTAATTATTTTAATTTTGGTGCTGGCTGGTGATATTGGTTATGGAAAATTCGCACCGCATAGTAGTATGGCATCAGGTAATTTAGTTTCACGGACAGGCAAAGCGGTAGAGGGTTTAAAAACCAAGATTTTTGGAAATTCTGAATCCGAATCAGTTGCGAAGGTTAAGAAAGCAGAAAAAGCTGAAAAAGAAAAGAAGGCTTCTTCTGAAAAAAAGAGCCATGCAATGACTGGCGAAAAGGCAACAGAAATTGTCAAAAATTACTACGCTAAAAATGGTACGGAACAAGATGTTGAAAAGTACAGCTTTATTAAGTCTAAAACGAGCACTGTTTCTAACCAAAAGGTCTATGAAGTCGGGGCTTACAAGACTGAGAATGGCAAGTTAGTTCAGATTCATGACTTCGAGGTTAACCTAAAAGGTAAGTTTGATTTACTCTATTAATATTACAATTTAGTAACAGTGTTAATGAAAAAATCAATGAAAACGATTAAAACCGCCGTTTTGGCTTATTGAAGCATTAATTATAGCCAAAAAAGTATTGAATTGTCTTAAGTAATGAGGTCCACTGCAAGGTGGAAGCAGGTTAATTATTAGTACATAACGTTGTAATTATGTGATTGATCTACGGACACAATATAAGTTAATTATTTTCAGGAGGGGTTTCATATGACAAAGAAGAATACATTTAAGTCAGTATTATATGCCGGTGCCGCAATTGCTGCATTGAGCTTAGGTACTGCAACTGCAACAAATGTACATGCTGATACAACAGCACCTGCAAATGCTGCATCAACTAGAGTGCACAATCAAGTGCATCAACTGTTTCAGCTGCACAAGACAAGGTTACATCAGCTGCATCTGACAAGGGTGCTGCACAACAAGGTGTTTCTGATGCTTCATCAGCTGTAACATCAGCTGCATTTGATTCTGCTAAGACAGCTTCAGACGCTAAGACAACTGTTGACGATGCAAAGAAAGCTGCTGATCCGTTGACTTCAGCTGCTGCTTCAGCTGCAAACGAAACAGCTAATGTTAAAGCTGAATCAGTTGCAGATGCTGCAAACTTATCAGCTGCATCAAGTCAATATACTGAAGCTAAAGCTGCACAGAACTCAGCTTCAGAAAACGCAAACAGTGCTGCTACTAGTTTATCTAATGTCAATGCTGAAGTTACAGCTAACGAAAAGAATTATGCAAAAGATAATGCAGTTTTATCTGATGCAAATACTGCATTAAATGATGCTGAAGTTAAATATAGTACTGCAGTTGGTGCCTCAAGTGCTGCAGAAGCACAAGTTAATGCTAAAGAAGTAGCATATACAGAAGCTTCTACAGCATATAATAATGCACTTAAGAATCCTAACAACAAGCCTGCTATCGTTCTTACTGCTGCAATTCTTAATGCTCAAAAGAAAGCATATTTAAATGCTCAAGCAGAGCAAACTGCTGATTCTGCGCTTCTTGACGAAGCTACAAAGGGCTTGACTTCTGCTCAACAGGGCCAACAGACAGCTTATGATCAACTTGCTTCTGATGAAAAAGCATTGAAGCTCTCAAAAGAGGCACAGAATAAGGCTAGCGAGAATGTTAATGTCACTGCTACTGCCTTGACAAAAGCAAATGATGCTGTAACAGCTGCTGAAGTTGCATGGAACAATGCTAACAACACAGAAACTATTGTTAACAAAGACCTTGCTGCTGCACAAGCTAAAGAAGCTGCTGCTAAAGCTAAAGCACAAGATGCTTTGAACACATACAACGATGCCGTTAAGGTATACGGTGATGCTCAAGCAAACGCTGATGCTGCTACTGCTGCAGTTACAACTGCTAAAGAAAACCTTGCTGCTGAAGCTAAATTGGCTGCAGCTGACAAAGCTTTATCTGATGCAGAAGCAAACTTAGCTGTTGCTAAGGCTGGCGAATCTAAAGGTAACGGTGGTGTGAAAGAACACACTGACTTGGTTCCAGCAGTACCTGGTAAGAAGGGTGTTACTGTAGCTCCAACAAGCACAAAGGGTGGTTCAAACACTGGCTCTAACGTTGCAAGTACTAAGAGTGGTGTTGTTGCTTCATCAACATCTGCTTCAGGCAAAGCTGCTCCTAAAGCAGCTGCTGCAACTACATTGCCACAAACAAACGAAGCAAACAGTCAAGTTGCTGTTCTTGGTTTGTTAGGTGCAATGGGCGCATTGTTCGGCTTAGCCGGCACACGTCGCAAACGTCAATTCTAATTAAAACTTATCAAATATCAAAAAAGTCGATCAGAAATGATCGGCTGTTTTTGTACACAAAATGCTATAGTAAACTTATGGAAATAACTATCGAATAATGAAGTGAGGTACAACGATGACGAAAACATTATATTTAATGCGCCATGGGGAAACGGTATTTAACGTTCGTAAAAAGATTCAAGGCTGGTGTGATTCACCGTTAACCCCAAAAGGAATTCAACAGGCCCAAAATGTTAGTAAATATTTTGATGACATTAACTTAGATCACGCTTATTGTTCTACCTCAGAACGAGCCTCTGACACACTTGAAATTGTAACTAAGCACACAATGCCATACACACGGTTAAAAGACTTACGGGAAATGAACTTTGGTGCCTTTGAAGCCGAAAGTGAAGCTTTAAATCCAAAGTCGCATGAAGCTTACAACACATTCTTTGTGGCTTATGGTGGTGAATCAACCGATCAAGTCACGCAAAGAATGGTTAAAACCCTCACGAGCATTATGCAAAAAAATGATCATCAAAACGTCTTAGCTGTTTCGCATGCGGGTGCCTGTGTTAACTTTTTAGCAACCTGGGAAAATCCAGAAAAAGTCTTGAGTCAGCGTTTCACCAATTGTGGAATTTTGAAATTCACTTATGATAATGAAAAATTTAAGCTAGAAGAAGTGATTCAAAACATAAACTAGACCAAAAAATACGTATTAATCTTCAGGGTGATAGTGACGCTCTGGTAGTTTGTTACTGATTCGTTGGCCTAAAGAACGGTCACGCAACTCTTGGTAATCTTTCAAAAGCGCTTGTTTGTCAGCGTTCAATGAAGCAACTTTCTGTTGTAAATGAATATATTGTTGGGGATCCAAGTTTTTATTTTGTAACTCAAGCTTTTTAGCTTCTAAATTGGCATTGGCTTGATCATATTCTTTTGTAGAACGAGTAATTTTTTTAGACAGCTCAGTTTCTTGGCGGGTTAGAACTTCGAAGCGCGAATACAGGTTTTTAATAATCTGGTTATTTTTAATGATTTCAGCTTCTAGAGCTTCTTTTTGTTTTGATAATTCTTCAATTTTTTTTGAAGTTTCTGCTTCAGACATGGGATTCAGCCTCTTTTCAAATGTTAATGTAAGTACACATATCATAACTCTTTGCGCGATTTCCGTCACGTTTGGAATAGAAAATTACTAAAGTTATGCCCAGCATTTCATTTTAGCTCGATTTCCGTTAAGATAGATAGGTAGATCTTAGAGAAGGAATGGCAAAGTATGACACCAGAAACAATTTTAAAAGAAAAGTTTGGCTATGATTCATTTCGTGACGGTCAAAAACAGGTCATCAATGATATTTTAAATGATCAAAACGTTTTGGCTATCATGCCCACTGGTGGTGGGAAATCGCTTTGCTACCAAATTCCGGCAATGCTATTTGATGGCCTAACTTTGGTGATCTCTCCTTTGATTGCTCTGATGAAGGACCAAGTAGATGCCTTAAACGAAAACGGAATTCCAGCGACGTTTATTAATAGTAGTTTAGATAACATGGAAATGAACCGGCGTTTTAAATTGGCCGCCGATGGTCAGGTGAAACTCCTATATATTGCCCCCGAACGATTGGATTCAAGTTATTTTTTAGCTCAATTACAAGAATTGGATATTGCGTTAGTTGCAGTTGATGAAGCGCATTGTATTTCACAGTGGGGACATGATTTTCGGCCCAGCTATCTGCGTTTAACCGACACACTCGGTCAATTACCCACTCATCCAGTTACGGTGGCACTGACGGCCACAGCGACGCCTAAGGTTGCCCAAGATATCAAGCATCGATTACATATTGAGGCCGATCATGAAGTGAAAACTGATTTTGCGCGAGACAACTTGTCTTTTCAAGTAATCAAGGATCAAAATAGTGACCAGTTTTTATTGGATTATTTGAAAGCCAACAAAGCAGCGGCAGGAATCATTTATGCCAGCACACGTAAAGAAGTAGAACGACTAACGAAATTGCTGAAGAAACGCAAAGTTAGTGTCACAATGTATCACGGTGGGATGGCGGAGAATGATCGCCGCCAAAATCAAGAAGATTTTTTGTACGATCGAAAACAAGTGATGGTGGCAACCAATGCATTTGGCATGGGAATTGATAAGAGCAACGTACGTTTTGTGATTCATGCGCAGGTGCCTGGCAGTTTGGAAGCTTATTATCAAGAAGCTGGCCGGGCAGGGCGTGATGGCTTACCAAGTGATGTGATTTTATTATTCAAACTCCATGATGTCCAGATTCAGCACTTTTTCATTGACCAGTCAGAAATGGACGATATCAACAAACGGCGTGAATACCAGAAGTTACAGGATATGACCCAGTATGCAAATACTCAACAGTGTTTGCAGCAGTATATCTTGAATTATTTTGGCGAAGATGGGCCCGTTTGTGGCAAGTGCAGTAACTGTTTGGATGAGCGCGATTCACAAGACATTACGGTAGAAGCCCAAAAAGTACTGTCATGTGTGAAACGGATGCATGAAAATTTTGGGAAGGTTTTGATCGCCCAGGTTTTAGCGGGATCAAAGAATCAACGGATTAAACAATTCCACTTTGATGAACTAAGTACTTATGGTTTGCTGAAAAATAAGGCCCAAAAACAGCTGACTGAATTAATTGACTTCTTAGCTGCCTCAGGGTACCTTCAAGCGTCGAACGGCCAGTTCCCGGTATTATCAATTGCGCCGGCTGGTGTTCGTGTGCTACAGGGCAAAGAACAGGTGTTTAGAAAGATGGCAGTACCGGTTAAAACTAATATTTTGGAAGACAGTGAGTTATTTACAAAGCTACGGATGCTAAGGCGTTCGTTGGCAGAAGCTCAAGGTGTGCCACCGTTTGTGATTTTCTCCGATAAAACATTGCGTTCTATGTGTGAGTTGATGCCTAAAACGCTTAGTGAAATGGCTGAGGTTAAAGGTGTTGGTAGCCAAAAACTTGAAAAATATGGGCGCCAATTTATTGATGTCCTCCAGAGTGATAGTGACGTGTTAGAAAAGGCAACAGAAAAGTAAATCGGCAGTTCAAAGGCCCGTTGGTTTTGAACGCGTTTCGGCTATGAAAAATAAAAACAAGTTGAGGAATTTTTCCTCAACTTGTTTTTT
>NZ_BJWE01000032.1 GCF_007990205.1 Pediococcus parvulus
AACCTAAAAGTTTCCTTAATTGGAAGCTTTTTTTTTATCCAAATATCGGCCATTGAAGGAAATTTTACAGATATGGTATACTTATTTGGGTAATTTTTATGCCGCTTTAGCTCAGCTAGGTAGAGCACTTCCATGGTAAGGAAGGGGTCATCGGTCCGAATCCGATAAGTGGCTTCAAATTAAATGGAATCAAGAGATCGGTTATTGAAAATAAGCCACTAATTGCACCTTGAATGTGCATGGACGGAGTCGCTATGAAATTTTATTTAAACGCGTACAGGTTATATGAACTACTCTATCTTCTGTTAAACGCAGCTTTTGTTGTAATTGGAACCTTAATAGCAAAATATGATTCAAATAATTACTTTATGGGTTTCTTTATTATGCTTGTTTTTGGATTGCCGTCTATCATTACTGTTTATAGACTAATAAAACCGAATTTGTTGGTCCTTTCATCACGAGGGCTGTTAAATAAAGTAGTACTCTTCAAGAGAAAACCAAAATTAATTGGGTGGGAATATCTTGCAGATGTTACGACTACACAACGTAATCTAGTGACGACACTTAATCTTTCTTTGGAGGCGCCGATCGATGGTAAAGCAGAGATAGCCATTCCGTTAGTTGCGGCCCGTCAATCTGATATAGATGAAACAGTATACGTGATCCAAAAAGCAATTATTTTTTGTAATACTGTGCACGAAACTGAGAATGATCGGGGTTTTAGTGTAGAACAGACACTGCAGATGTATAACGCACAACGGGTAGAAAAAACATCTGCTAAGATTTGGTGGTTATGGGCCATATTAGTTCTAGCAAGTATTTGGATTTCGCAAAAAACAGGAAGGATTGGAAATTATTTATTTCCAACCACTAACGAAAGTATTAGTGCTTTTATTTATTTTCTATTTGTGACACCTGTTATGTTGTGCTTATGGGAGATCTGCTACAAGATCATCTTTGTTTTAGGCTGGCATTCTACTCCACAAGGACGAAAATTGGCATTTCGTCGTGGAAATATCAACATTCCAAACTTTATGAAAAATAGTTCGCATTACATACACGATAGAAAAATGATTTCTAATAAAGCTCGCATACTGTATTTTGTATTTTTAGCATCTAAAATTCTAATTCTGACTTTTCTAGTCAGCATTCTAATGCTATTTTTCATCTTCGAAACTGTAACTCTGTTAGCCATATTAACACTTGTTGTGGGTGCTACTTTGATTATGCTATTTGCTTTTAACTATCAAAAATGGTTTGTGCACTATTTTCATTTAAAGATTTTTCAAGTTGAGAACGGGCGTCCCCACTTCAGAAGTCACTAGCTAAAAGTAAATTAAGTAATTGCATTTTGGTTGATAGCATCAGATTGTTAAATTTCAATAAAAAAGTTCTCGATTTTTTTCACAGGAAGTGTATAATCAATAAAAATGTGTAAAAATTCTAAGGAGGAAATTTTTTATGGAAACCAAAGATCGATACACGGTAGATATTGTGCCAGAAGAGAACCGACACATGTCTTATTGGGACATGTTTGCGACTTGGGTTGGTGCTAACGCTAACAATGGCACATGGTTCGTTGGTGGAATCATTGCTGCTTGTGGATTTTGGGGCGGTATTAAAGCTTTAATTGTGGCGTCAAGTATTTCATACATATTTTTATCACTTGTAGGTTACATGGGTTACAAAACTGGTGCAACCACGATGGCCATTTCTCGTGCTTCATTTGGTATTCGTGGAAGTATTGTACCATCAATGGTTAATGTCACTCAGTTCGTGGGATGGACAGCTGTTAACACGTTTATTGCGGCGACGTCTATGTCGTACATTTTACATTCATTGTTGGGATGGCCGGTCTATGGACAACCTGGTGGTAATAAAGGTCTGGTATTTGGTATTTTGGTTATGAGTATTTTGCACTTAATAAGTATTTCTTCCGGGCAACGGTCGATTCAAATTATTGAACGAATAGGAATAATTCTTGTAATTATTTTCGTTCTTTGGGAATCGATCGTTGTTTTTCGTGATGTTTCATTTTCTCAAGTCACAAACTGGAAAGTTCCTAATATGCATAAAATGCCTTTTGGAGCTGCAATTGATACACTGGCCGCGTTCAACTTAGCTTGGGTTACCGCAGGAGCTGATTTTACCCGTTTTACAAATAAAAAACATATCGCCGTAACGGCACCGTTCATTGGTGCAGATTTGGGTGTTTTCTGGTTTGCATTTATTGGGTTAGTAGCCACAATCAGTATTGCCATTACCTCAGGTGTGTATGATGCAAACAATTCAGATCCTAGTACCATTGCCAACCGGCTTGGGCTGGGATCGATTGCGATGATTGTCATTGTACTAACTAGTATGACAGCCAATGCCGTAAATCTGCAAGCTGCAGGATCGGCAGTTAATAATATGTTTCCAAAAATTAGCCTAAAAAAATCGCTGTGGATAGTGACAATATTAGCCACAGTCGTGACATTTGTTCCGGTTTTTGTTGGCAGCTTCTTAGACACTTTCACAGCTTTTTTGGACTATGTGGGAATGGTTCTCGGCCCGATTATCAGTATCATGTGTGTTGACTATTTCTTGATTCGGGACAGAAACTATCAAGCAAAGGAGCTTTCCAGAAAAGGAGGTCAGTACTGGTATCAAGGTGGAATTCATTGGCTAGCGTTTGTACTGTGGGTTTTGGGCGTCGTTGTATATCTTCTTTTGCAGAAAATAAATTGGGTCGAAGATTATACGGGGGCAACGTTCATTGTTATGATTCTTGTTGGTTTTGTTTACTATCTTGTGATGAAGTTCAATTTAAATAAGGAGGAGAAACATGTTAATTAAAAATGTGTTTATCGAAAATTCTGAAAATAAACAGGATGTACGGATTGAAAACGAAAAGTTTATTGAAATTGGCAGCCATTTGGCGAGTCATGAAAATGAACAAACAATTGAAGCCAACGGAAAGTTACTTTTACCACCATTTATCGATTCTCATGTGCATCTTGATGCAACCTTAACGGCAGGTGAACCGGAATGGAATCAAACGGGAACTTTATTTGATGGGATTCGGATTTGGTCAGAGCGAAAGAAAACCTTGTCTCGAGAAGATGTCAAAACCCGCGCAAAAGCAACCATCAAAAAACAGGTAGAAAACGGAATTCAAGTTGTTCGCAGCCATGTTGATACGACCGACCCGACCATGACGGCATTGGAAGCTTTGCTGGAAGTTAAAGAAGAAATGAAGGATATTGTTGAAGTTCAATTAGTCGCCTTTCCCCAAGAAGGAGTTTTGTCATATCCACATGGCAAAGAATTATTAGAGACGGCTGTTAAAGAAGGAGCCGATGTAATTGGTGGAATTCCACATTACGAATTTACGCGTGATTATGGTGTGCAATCACTCCATTACATCGCAGAGTTGGCCGAAAAATATGATCGTTTGATTGATGTGCATTGTGATGAAATCGATGATCCCAATTCTCGAAATCTTGAAGTATTGGCTACTTTAGCCTATGAAACGGGATTGACTGACCGCGTGACGGCAAGTCACACCACGGCGATGGGTTCATATAACAATGCCTACTGTTATAAATTATTCCGTCTTCTAAAATTGGCAAAAATTAATATGGTTTCTAACCCATTAGTTAACATTCATTTGGGTGGCCGATTTGATACCTATCCAAAACGCCGAGGAATCACTCGAATTAAGGACTTAACTGAAGCTGGAATTAACGTTTCATTTGGGGAAGATGATGTGAAAGATCCGTGGTATCCCATGGGGAACGGAAATATGATGGACCCCGTTCATATGGGGATTCACGCTGAACAAATGATGGGTTATCAAAGTATTTTGGACTCGTATAATTTTGTGACCAATAATGCTGCAAAAACTTTACACATTACAGATCATTACGGTATTGAAGTTGGTAAACCCGCAAACTGTATCATTTTAAATAACGATAATTTTTATAATGCACTAAATGAGCGTTCGGAAGTTTTGTATTCAATCCGGCAAGGAAAAATTTTAGTTGCAACAAAACCTAAAGAAGTAAAATTCAATTTCTAATAGCTAAAATCTTAAAAGCTCAATTGACTAGTGATTTGGTCAATTGAGCTTTATTGAGTATATTGCATGGATATTTTTAGGTTATGTGAGAGAATAGAAGCAATAAATTTATTGGGAGCGTCATAATGACAACTTTATGGAATACTTTTTTAGATCAGCGAACGCAATTGCTTCAAGCGTTATGGGAACATTTGCAAATTTCGCTAACAGCATTATTAATCGCAATCGTGATTGCAGTGCCATTAGCTATTTGGGCTACTCATCATAGAAATGTGGCCGAGTTTTTATTACAGGTGACCAGCGTTTTACAAACGATTCCTTCATTGGCATTATTAGGATTATTGATTCCATTGGTGGGAATTGGCAGTGTTCCAGCGATAATTGCTTTGGTCATTTATGCTTTGTTACCCATTTTCCAAAATACATACGTGGGAATTGATGAAATTGATCCTTCTTTAGAAGAAGCAGCAGACGCGTTTGGAATGTCACGAATGCGTAAACTTTTTAAAGTGGAAATTCCAATCGCATTACCTGTAATTATTTCTGGAATCCGAACAGCATTGGTTCTGATTGTGGGAACGGCAACCCTAGCTGCATTGATTGGTGCCGGTGGCTTAGGAAACTTTATTTTATTGGGAATTGATCAAAATGATACTTCCTTAATCGTAATTGGCGCTGTAACTTCAGCATTACTGGCGATCATTTTAAGTACCTTGATCAAATTTTTACAGACAGCACGGTTACGAACGGTGATTGCCACAGTTGGGGTAATCGTTGTGGGATTTGTTGGTGTGAGTGGTTATCAAGCTGTTTCACAACCCAAAGAAAATATTGTAATTGCTGGGAAACTCGGATCAGAACCAAATATTTTAATTCATATGTATAAAGACTTGATTGAACAAAGTGATAAAAGCGTGACGGTTACTTTAAAACCTAATTTTGGAACCACCAGTTTCTTATTCAATGCGTTGAAGAGTAAGAGTATTGATATTTACCCAGAGTTTTCGGGAACTGTGTTAGAAAGCTTGGTAAAAAGTTCAGGAAACAATTCGAATTTAAGCGCCCACGAAACTTATGTTAAGGCGCGAAATGACCTTAAAAAGCAATATAATATGACTTATTTGAAGCCGATGAAATATCAAAATACATTTGCCCTTGTGGTGAGAAAATCGTTTGCTAAAAAGTATAATTTAAAAACCATTGGCGATTTGAAGTCAATTGAAAGTCAAATCAAGGCTGGCATGACGCTTGAATTTATTAACCGGACGGATGGACTCAAAGGAATTAATAAAAAGTACGATCTAAATATTAAAGCTAGCTCAATGCAAGCAAGTTTGCGTTATGAAGCGCTCAAACGCGGGAACATCAACGTCGGGGATGCGTATTCAACGGATAGTCAGTTAAAACAATTAGACTTGGTTATGTTAAAGGATAACAAACATGTTTTTCCACCTTATCAAGGAGCACCAGTGATGTCTGAAAAATTAGCTTCCAGTCATCCAAAAATTGTGGCAGCTTTAAATAAATTAGCAGGAAAAATTTCTGATGAAGATATGCAAAAAATGAATTATGAGGTCAATGTAAAAAAAGAGTCCGCAGCAAAAGTTGCGAGACAGTATTTGATTTCTCATGGATTGTTGGAGGATGCCAAATAATGACTAATAAACAACCAATCATTGAATTTAAAAATGTGCGTAAAGAGTTTGGCGAAAATCTAGCAATTCAGGATTTAAATTTAGCGATTAAACCTGGAGAATTGTTTGTTTTGGTAGGAACGTCTGGTAGCGGGAAAACTACGACGTTAAAAATGATTAACCAGTTAATTACACAAACGGATGGTGATATTCTTTTTAACGGTAAAAAGCTGAAGGAATTTGATAAACAAAGTTTACGTTTAGATATTGGTTACGTTTTACAGCAGATTGCGTTGTTTCCAACCATGACGGTGGCCCAGAATGTTAGTGTCATTCCCGATATGAAAAAAATGCCCAAAAAACAAACGGCTAAAATTGTGGATAGTTTGTTGTCACAGGTCGGCCTTGATCCGGAAAAATATCGTGATCGACTCCCAAGTGAACTTTCCGGTGGTGAGCAACAACGAATTGGAATTATTCGGGCATTGGCTGCCAAACCGCCGATTGTTCTGTTTGATGAACCATTCAGCGCGCTGGATCCAATTGTGCGAACCCAACTGCAAGATTTAGTTTTAGATTTGCATCATAATATGCACAACACAATTGTGTTTGTTACGCATGATATGGATGAGGCTCTGAAACTGGGAGACCGAATTGGCATAATGAGTCATGGAAAGCTGTTACAGGTGGATACTCCGGATGATATTGCCCAACATCCAGTAAATGAATTTGTTGAAAACTTTTTTGCTGGTACCGTCGCGAAAAATGTCTTCGAAACACCAGTCGGTAAACTGATTAAAACGGGCTATACTTATCGAAAACAAACCGGAACCAATCTGGAACCACAACTCACCGAAAGCGACACACTAGAAATGGCCTTTCAACTATTAAGCAAAACAGCAGAAGTTAGTGTCAACCGTTCTGATCAAGTGGTTGGTTATTTGAATCGTCAACAGGTTATACGTTATCTTAGTGAAGTTAAGCGTTAGAATGTAGACAAAAGGTCAAAAACGGAGGGGTTAAATCATGGATAAATTTGATGTTGCCATTATTGGTGCTGGACCCGGTGGCTCTGCACTTGCATATGCGTTAAAAGCACAAAATTTGAAGGTCGCAGTTATTGAAGAAAATCTTTGGGGTGGGACTTGTCCGAATCGGGGATGTGATCCAAAAAAGGTTTTATTAGCGGCAGTTGAAGCACGGCGCCATTCTGCATATTTGGTAGGTAAAGGTTTGCAGAGTGCACCAAATATTGACTGGCCAGCTTTGATCAAATTCGAGAAGACATTTACCGATCCAGTTTCGGATGGCACCAAGGCTGGTTTAAAAAAAGCTGGGATTACTGTCATTGATGGATCAGTTAAGTTTGTTGATAACCATACTGTTTTAGCCGATCAGACTAAAGTGATTGCCGATAAATTTGTGGTGGCCACTGGTGCTCGCCCGGGATTACTTGATATTGATGGGAAAAAGCATTTTAGAACAAGTACGGATTTCTTAAAAATGACCAATATGCCCCACTCTGTGTCATTTGTCGGTGGTGGCTATATTGCATTTGAATTTGCGGCAATGGCAATTACCGCGGGTGCTGAGGTTCATATTATTCATCATAATGACCGACCACTGAAAGCTTTCGCAAAAGCAGACGTTAATCAATTGGTTTCCCAACTTGAAGAGCAGGGCGTTCGCTTTCATTTTGGCGTTGATATTAGTCGGATTGAAAAAAATGCCGATGGCTACGAGTTAGTGAGTGCACAAGGCTTCAGTTTACAAACCGATAAAGTCTTTTGTACAGCAGGCAGAGTTCCCAACGATGACACTTTAGATTTAGATAAAGTTGGCGTGGAATTTTCCAAACGTGGGATCAAGGTTGATGATCATCTTCAAACGACTGCTAAAAATATTTTTGCGATCGGGGATGTTGTGGATAAATCACAACCTAAATTAACACCAGTTTCTGGATTTGAAGCGCAATATTTGGCAGAATCTTTTGCTGGTGAAACTAAAGCTATTCAGTATCCGGCGATTCCAACCGTTGTTTATGGGACGCCACGTTTAGCCAAGGTTGGCGTTGGTGCCGAAGAAGCACAAACACAAAAAAATAATTATGCTGTTCAAAACTTTGATTTGACGGGATGGTTTACCTATCACCGCTTGAACGAACCGTTGGCATATGCTACAGTAATAACATCTAAAAAAACAGGTGCAGTTGTTGGAGCAAGCCTCATGAGTGGTGAAGCGGATGATTTAATAAACTATTTTGCGATGGCTATTAATCGTCAGTTAACTCCTGAAAACTTAAAGCAAACAATTTTTGCTTACCCCACAGCTGCAAGTGATTTGACCTATTTAATGTAAACTTGCGGAGGTAACTATATGGAATTCATCGGGACACTTGCTTTAGTACTTTTTTTAACGTTGTTTGTTGGGCATTACAGCCAACGGATGGGTGTCCCAGGTGTCATTGGGCAACTTTTAGTCGGAGTCGTTTTGGGTCCGGCTATTTTGAATTGGATTCAATTAAATAGTTTGGTTCAAGTTTTTTCTGATTTAGGTGTTATTATTTTGATGTTCATCGCTGGTTTGGAAAGTAACATTGCCCTGCTAAAAAAATATTTACGGCCCGCTCTGATTGTTGCGGTAATTGGTGTTATTTTTCCAGTAGTAATTATGGGGGCGTCAGGACTGCTTTTTCACTTTAGTCGTTTGGAGTGTTTTTTCTTGGGCGTGGTATTTTCGGCAACATCGGTCAGCATTTCGGTAGAAGTTCTGAAAGAATTTCATGCATTGGACACCAAAGAAGGCGCCACAATTCTAGGAGCCGCAGTTGCGGATGATATTATTGGTGTGATTTTGCTAAGCATTATGGTTAGCATGATGGGTGAATCCAGCGGCAATCAGAACTTGGTGCTGGTTATTTTAAAACAAATTTTGTATTTTGTTGGTGTTTATCTACTTATCAAATGGATTGCACCATATTTAATGCGAACGGCGGATCGTCTTTTTATGACTTCAAGTCGCACAATCATGTCAATGGTCATTTGTTTATCCATGGCATGGTTGGCTGAACTAGTCGGTTTAAGTGGTGCAGTTGGTGCGTTTTTTGCCGGGATTGCGGTGGCATTGACACCCGCTCACGAAGAAATTGGCGAAAGTGTAGAGCCAATTGGCTATGCGATTTTTATCCCCATGTTCTTCGTGAGTGTGGGCCTAAATATGAATTTTTCCCATTTATGGCAATCTCTTGGCTTTGTGCTGTTTATGACCATTTTAGGTATCGGGACAAAATTATTTGGCTGTGGCCTTGGTGGCAAAATATCAGGGTTTGATTTGTCTAGTAATTACGTCATCGGTGCCGGAATGATTTCACGAGGAGAAATGGGCTTAATCACGGCCCAAATAGGGTTTGCGGCTAAATTGATTGATCCCACGCATTATTCAGATGTCATTTTGGTAATTATTTTGGTCACACTTATTGCGCCGTTTATTTTAAAACATGCTATTACGCATCAACGGAACTTAGCCACGAAATAGGTTATTCAATTGAACAAATAAATGTGATAAATTTTACTTTATGATGTATTCAAAACTTAAAAAATGTCGTATAATTACCTTTAGAGAATCTTAAATTCTGTAAGTTTGGGGGTTATTATATATGAAGAATAGTGATAAACATACTTTTGGTCATCAGAAAGACGAAAAATTGCACTTTAAAATGTACAAAGTGCATAAGCAATGGCTATATGCTGGGCTTGTTTTAGTTGGTATCAATGCTGCCGTGGCTTTTAATGAAACAACACCAGTATTAGCAGATACTAATAACACGACGCAGGCTGGTAAAACAACTAAATCAAGCAGTTACGCATATTCCAGTTCTTATGCGGCTAGTGCAACAACGAGCACAGCAAGTAGTGCAAGTTCTGTAGCTGTAAGTAGTGCTACTTCCTCAGTAAGTTCAAGTAGTGTTGCCAGTTCAACAGCAAGTTCAAGTGCCAAAACGAGTTCAGCAACCAGTTCTGTGGCTTCGTCAAGCTCAGTAGCTGCAAGTTCGGCTGTCGTTTCAAGTGGTGTAAGTAGCTCTGCTGTTAGTACTTGGACGCCATCTAGCGTAAGTAGCTCAAGTGCAAGCGTCAGTTCAGCAGCTGCCGCAAGTTCTGCAGTAGCTGTCAGTTCCAGTGCGTCTAGTGTGGCTGCGTTTAGCAGTGTTGCTAGTAGCGTGTCAGCTTCTGACAGTTCTGAGGCGACCAGCGTGGCTTCTTCAGCATCAAGTTCAGCTGACCAAGGTTCTTCCTCTGATATAAAAACCGACCAAACAAGTAGTGAAGCAAGCTCAGTTTCTGAAGCTAGTTCTGAGAGCATTAGTTCAGTCGCTGCTGGCTCAACGGCTTCAAGTAAATCGACCTCTACAACTGCTAGTTCAGCTTCTGTAGGTGTGGATGCTAAAGCTGCGTCATCAGCAACCGTTCAGACAAGTAGTTCAAAAACCGATGAATCAAGTGTGGTCACCGCTTCTATTTCTAAGGTTGTTCAACAGGTTAGTCGCGCAACAGCAGCCTTACAGCAAGTTACGACAACACATCAGCGAGTAGATCGTTCACCATACTTAGAAAACTTATCTAAGTTTGCGGGGGCAACAGCAGCTACCACGGTTGAAGCGGCCGATTTGAATGACGAATATCAGCAAGCAGCTATTCCTGTGACACAGTTCCAAGAAACTTCACGTGCAATTAGTAACGCGCAAAGCGAAGCAAGTCAGACAACTGAGCGTGCTTCAGGTAATAGTGATAAAGATGATAACTCTTCATCAGAAATGATGGTTCAAACAGCTGATTTTGCAACAGATGCTCATGGGAATTTGAGTGGTAGCACTTATACCATCCATGGTAATAAACAAAAATGAAATTAGGTCAGTTATTTCGAATAAACTTAAGATAGAAATAATTAGGGACATCTGAATTTTCTCTTTTCGATTTGTTTTGGTGATTAAATCATAACTCAAAGAGGACAGGTGTCCTTTTTATTTTTCTGATTTTTAAAATAGACAAAAAACTGGTATTAGTTATTCACCAATACCAGAAAAGTTTAGACTCAATAAAAGCGATAGGACAAACCGGTTTTGGTTTGATTTTATCGCTTTTTGTTTACAAAAAATTATTTAATTTGAACTAAATGTTCGTGATCATTAACAACTTCGTTAATAAGCGGGGATGCAGCACCAATGCTTAACAAGGTTAGACTATGCATTGCCCGCGAAGCCATCGTGTATAAAATTCCGGTAGAACTTTGGTCGGGGTAATTATTTTGTGAAATATTGTAGGCAATAACAGAGTCGAATTCTAGCCCCTTAGCCAAATAAATGGGCATAATCAAGACACCCTTAGGCAAAGCTAAATCCGCATCTGAAAGCAGATTGGCGTTAGTAGCCCGATGAATGTTCTCAAAAACATGCTGACTTTCTGTCATGTTACGCGTCAAAATAGCTACTGTTCCGTATGTTTGGAGTTCTTTTTTACAAATTGCAATTAAGGCCTGATTACCATCCGCAACTGTGTCACGAATGACGACGCTTGGTAAACTGCCCTCGCGATTGAAGGCTTGAATCTGGTCCCCGTCAGGTAAAAGTTTTTTTGCAAAACTGGTGATGGGATAAGTGGAGCGGTAACTTCGATTTAAAGTGATTAAATTAGCTTTTTTAACATTAAAAGCTTCTTTTAAATGGGTTAACAAGATTTGCGGTGCTTCAACGTTTTTAAAGAGAGCTTGTTCACTATCACCAAGAAGTGTAAATTTTGCGTTTGGAAACGCATGTTTAAAGTACATCATTTGTGCTAATGAATAATCTTGCATCTCATCAATAAAAATATGCTGAATTTGACGGTTGCGGCCACTACCAGTGAATAAGTCACGCATTAAAAGTAGTGGTGCAGCATCCATTAAGCGTAAGCGATGATATTCAATAGCTTGTTGAAAGTCAAACTGATTTTTTTGCTTTGCTGCTGATGAAACTGTTTTTGGAAATTCTACTTGGTTTAAAAAAGATACATATTGTGAATAAACATCAATAAAATAATTATTAAAGAGAGCATCATAAACAACTTGGAAGTGTTTGGCAGCGAGTTTGCGGCCTAAATAATGAATTTCATCGTCATAACTTTCAAATGCACGTAATCGCTTTTTGCCAATTAAGTCGTTATATTCTTCGTTACTTAAATGGTCAATGGTTTCATGAATCCAATCAGCATTGGCTTCTTCATCAAGTCGTTTTTTTAATTGTTTAATTAACGTGTTTTTAGTTTTTAAAAAGCGATCGGCTGGACGCATTGTGTCCGGCAAATCTGTATAAATTTTTCGAATATCAGTGGCTTTAAAGAATGGCTTTTCTTCAAACATGACATTGGTAAATTGAATTTTATCTGGGGACAAATTGTTCACATAGTTAGCAACCAATCGCATAAAATCTGGTCCTTCAATAAATTCAGCCAATTCTACATCAGCGCCAGTCATATTTGAATTGTGCTCGTATCGATCAAAAACCGTTTCAACATTCAATCCCTGAAAACGTTGAGAGAGAAAATCAGCCAGCGTGATTTGGCGCATGTTTCGTTCACCCAAGCTTGGTAAAACGTCAGAAATATATCGACTATACAAGCGATTAGGTGAGAACAATACAATTTCATCCGCATTTAACGAAGTACGACTATGATAAAGTAAAAAAGCAATTCGCTGCAAGATAGCGGAAGTTTTGCCACTACCGGCGACACCTTGGACAACCAATAAATCACTAGTGGTATCGCGAATGATGTCATTTTGTTCTTTTTGAATCGTGGCTACAATATTAGCCATGTAAGTATCATTCTGTTGTCCGAGTACTTCTTGCAGAATCTCATCAACAACAGTTTCATTGGTGTCAAACATGTTAGTGATTTTACCAGATTGAATAGAAAACTGGCGCTTTTTCACCAAATCAGTATTCATTTTACCGGCAGGAGTTTGGTAGGAGACATTTCCTAAAGTGCCATTGTAGTAGATACTTGAAATTGGCGCCCGCCAGTCGTAAATAAGAAAATTTTCGTGTTCATCAGCAAACGAAGCGGTTCCGATATATAGGGGTTCTACGTCAGTTTCACCAGGATCTTGAATATCGATGCGGCCAAAATAGGGTGAATCCTGTAACTGCTTGTAGGTAGCAACTTGTCGTTTAAGGATACTTTCGTTTTCAACGGCACGTGCAACCAGGCCTTTTTGTTGTTGAACTTCGGCATTGGTTTCGATCCGATCATCAACTTCAAAGGTATTGATTTTTGCGTTTTGAGAGTAATTACTTTCAACAGATCGCGTTTCGGAGTGGGCCTGATCGACCAATTTTTGAGTGTGATTGGCTTGTGCTTCAATTTTTTGAATGACGTGATCAACGCGGGTTTGTTCGGATTTAAGTTCATTTGAATCAACGGTGCTCAATTGCATGACTCCCTTAGTGTAAAAGCATTTTAGTGTTACGATATTCTAGGCTGTTTGGAGGAGAAAGTCAAGCGAAGTCAATCGGGTGATGTTGAGCTGTCAGGAGGATGAGGCCAAGTTCCTGTGGTGAAGATTTGGCACAAGAATCAATATTTATTATAAAAACAAGACTTGCTCCCAAAACTAAAGATAGGTACAATGAACATATCAAGTTCAGTGAAGAAATAAAGTAGTTTTTCACCGCCAGAGAGAAATCATTTGCTGAGAGATTTCAGAAAAACGAATTGGGTTTTGGAGAACGCTTAAACGGGGCACCGATATCTGCAATGAGTGGCAGAGTACTCTGCAAATTAGGTGGCACCACGGTGAATTCGTCCTATTACTAGTCTTACTAGTGATGGGATTTTTTATTTGCACTGAAACAAAACACAAAGAAGAGGAGATTTTATTATGACAAAAAAGCACGTAATTTTAACCGGAGATCGCCCAACAGGAAAGCTACACATTGGTCATTATGTGGGTTCACTTAAAAATCGAGTTGAATTACAAAATACTGGTAATTATGACAGTTATATTATGATTGCGGATATGCAGGCTTTAACCGACAATGCGCGTGATCCAGAAAAAATTCGTAATAGTTTAATTCAGGTAGCTTTGGACTATTTAGCAGTGGGGATTGATCCAGAAAAATCCACAATTTTAGTGCAATCACAAATTCCTGCATTAAGTGAGTTGACGGAAACTTATTTGAATTTGGTGACTGTTTCTCGTTTGGAAAGAAATCCAACGGTCAAAACAGAAATCAAGCAAAAAAAGTTTGGCGAAAGTGTGCCGGCAGGATTCTTCATTTATCCTGTGAGTCAGGCTGCAGATATAACTGCGTTTAAGGCTGATACGGTGCCAGTTGGCGATGATCAGGAGCCAATGCTGGAACAGACACGTGAAATTGTGCGAACGTTTAATAATGTTTATGGAAAAGAGATTTTGGTTGAACCAGAGGGATATTTCCCACCAAAGGGATTGGGAAGAATTCCGGGCTTAGATGGTAATGCAAAGATGAGTAAGTCATTGAATAATGCGATTTATTTGTCGGATGATGAGGATACGATTCAAAAGAAAGTAATGTCGATGTATACAGATCCAAAGCATATTAAGGTGACGGATCCGGGCCATGTGGAAGGCAATACAGTTTTCACTTATTTGGATATTTTTGATAAGGATAAGAAAAAAGTGGCAGATTTGAAGGCCCAGTATCAAGCAGGGGGATTGGGAGACGTTAAAATTAAGCGATATTTGAATGAAGTGTTGCAGAATACGTTGAAACCAATTCGAGAGCGAAGAGAGCAGTATGCACAGGATATTCCTGGGGTGTATGATATTTTGAAGCGCGGTAGTGAAAAGGCGAATAAGGTGGCAAACCAAACTTTGGATGAAGTGCGGGATGCGATGGGAATTAATTATTTTAAGTGAGCGAGGCAAAACGATAGGATAGAAAATGTAAGGCTAAGGCACGCCGAAAGCGGAAAAATCCCCGCAGTAGGCGTGCCTTGCATTTTCTATCCTGTTTTGCCGAGCTGTCCTAAGAACCAGTGAGCGGATTGAGACGGGTCTGCTTTTACTAAATAAGGGCACTGGATGCGGGGAGTATTTCCCGATGAAAGTGTGCTTATTTAGTAAAAGTGTGTCTCGAGAAGCTGTCCTAAAAATTAGTGAGCGGAACAAACCGGGAGTCTTTAGTCCGTAAGTGAGATGGATGCGGGATCGCAATCCCGCAGGAATCTTGCTTATGGATTAAAGACTGGTTTGAGAAGCTGTCCTAAAACCTAGTGAGCGGATAAAAACGTCCATGACTATAAGCATAAGTGTGCCGTCAGCAGGATGAAGTCCGGCGCTGGGCATGCTTATGTTTATAGTCATGTTTTCTGCAGCCGTCCAAAAATATAAACTAGGCGAAATCTTTCTTTATCAAACTCAAACCATAATTTTAGTAAGTTTACATTTTCTCAGACACCCATTTATCGCAAGTTCATCGCATGTTTAAACGAAAACATGGTAAAATAAGAACAATTAAATTATCGTGATGGATTGAGAGGTGTCAAAATGGAAAACTTAGTTATTGTGGATTTAGGTTCCAATTCAGTTCGAATGGCAATTAACGAAATTCACGAGGACGGAAGCTTTCATGAGGTCCGGCGAATTAAGGAAGACTCTCGCATCTCTGAAGGAATGGGCAGCAATCATATTCTGCAGCAAGTGGCGATGGACCGAACCGTGGCAGCCTTAAAACGGTTTAAGCATATCTATGAAAGCTATCCGAATCGTACGGTACGTGGAATTACGACAGCAGCGGTTCGGGTGGCGCGTAATCAAGCCGAATTTTTAAACCGGGTTCAAGATGAGATTGGCATTCAACTTGACGTTTTGTCGGGTAACGATGAAGCATATTATGACTATTTAGGTGTCATGAATTCTCTGGAAATTCGGGATTGTTTGATTCTGGACACTGGTGGGGCTAGTTGTGAATTAATTCATGTTGAAAATGGGAAACCTCGCAACTTGATAAGTGTACCATTTGGCGCCGTGAGTCTTTCGGAACGATTCCATTTAAACAATGTGGTCCGCGCTGATCGGTTATTTGCTGCTCAAAATTTTGTGAATAAACAGTTTCGCGATATTTGGTGGATTATGGATGCTGTTCAATTACCAATTATTTTACTGGGTGGCGCTAATCGAACTTTGGCACGTATGAATCGCCAACATCAAGGAATATTACGAGTAGATAATATTCATGGCTATCGTTTAAAAACAGAAGTGGTCAACAAAACTTTTCGAGCTTTGTTATCCCGAAACTTAATTAATCGTAAAAAGATGCCAGGGTTAGAAACACAACGAGCTGACATTATTATTGGTGGTATTTTACCATTAGTGATGTTACTCCAAATGTTGGATGCTGATCGGGTGATCTTCTCGGAAAGTGGTGTCCGTGAAGGCATCATTTCTGAGTATGTTCAGCATCGCTAAACCAAACAAAAATATCAAAAGCGGAAAAGCACATTGTAAAAATGAGTTTCACCGCGTTTTTTGGTTTTAGGAGAATTAAATTAATGAATTTAAAGCAATTTTATAAACAAACTTATGCGCAACGTCTGACGATTCTAAAAAAACAGTTAAACTTAACTGCGGACGACGAGGCTATAATTGCAGATGAAAATACCACTCAAGGTGATCAGATTATTGAAAATTACTTGATGGATTTTCCGATTTCTGAAGGTGTTGCAGTTAACTTTGTGATTAACGGAGAAGAAAAAGTAGTTCCGATGGTGACAGAAGAGCCATCCGTGATTGCAGCAGCAAGCAATGGCGCCAAAATAATGGCGATTGATGGCGGCATCCAGACCAAGATAACGGATCGATTGATGATGGGCCAAGTTTTAATGGCAAATGTTCATGATTCAGAAAAACTTGCACAGCTTTTGCGAGAAAATGAAAATAAAATTTTACAGACTGCTAATGATGCACATCCATCCATTGTTAAACGTGGGGGTGGCGCAAAAAAAATACGTGTAAGAAAGCTTGATCACCAGTTTGTTTCATTAGATATTTTTATTGGTACAAAGGAAGCAATGGGTGCTAATATGATTAATGCGATGTTAGAAGGAGTTTCGAATTTCTTACACCTTGAACTTGGGCAAACTAGTTTAATGGCAATTTTGAGTAATTTGTCTGATGAGTGTTTGGCAACTGCGACCTGCCGAATTCCAATGACTGCTTTAGCAACAAAACAGTTTGACGGAGATGAAATTGCCAATCGAATTGTCATGGCCAGTGAGGCAGCGCAGGTTGATCCCTATCGTGCGACAACGCATAACAAAGGAATTATGAATGGTGTTGATGCTGTCGTAATGGCTTCCGGGAATGATTGGCGAAGCATTGAAAGCAGTGCGCATGCATATGCTGCTCGAGATGGCCAATATCGAGGGCTTAGTCGCTGGCAAATTGAAGATAAATTTTTGGTAGGTTCTTTAACATTACCTTTACCAGTGGGATTTGTTGGCGGTTCAATCAAGATTAATCGCAAAGCCCAACTAAATCATCGTTTGATGCAGGTAAAAACGGCAAAAGAATTAGAAGAAGTCATTGTAAGTGTTGGATTAGCACAAAACTTGGCGGCCTTAAAAGCTTTGGTTTCAGAAGGAATTCAACGAGGACACATGCATTTGCAAGCAAAGTCATTGTTGCTAAGCAATGGCGCAACGTCAGCTGAACTCGCAGAAGCCCAGCTACTTTTAGAAAAGGCACCTGTAATTGATGAACAAACTGCACGGCAAATTTTAAAACAACTACGAGGAGAAAGTAATGAGTGATATTCAACTTAATAATGAAGTAAACGAACTACTGAATGAAGTGAATCAGAAGATTTCTGGTGATGTGGTGTTCGATTATGGCACGGAAAAATCCGGATATGTGCGTTATGACCAATCCTACCAAAGTTGGCAAAATGGCGATTTGATCATTCATGTGAAGGATGTTACTGCGCCGAATTACACCGTTTCTCATGAATTGCAGCATGCTTTATTAGATGCGACTGGCTACCCAACGATTTCTTTCAACGTGACAAGTGGACATCGTGATTTTGACGAACAACTGATGATCGTTACCACGACTTTATATGATACCATTACTCATTTGACAATTTATGAATGGCAAAAACAGCACGGTTTATTGAATGACGAGGTCCAAGATCAGTATTTAAAGGGGATTCAACAAACCATTAAGCCAGAAGAAAATGGCGAAATGGATGGGATGATGCATTTACGATTGCTAACACTTTTGGATGCACTGGTCTTTTTCGGGGATGACTTTGATAAAGTGGTGGATCAATTTAAACGCGATTGCCCAATTTCTCTGGCTGGTGCGCAAAATGTATATCAGATCATCTCTGCCAAACCAGTTGAGTCACCGTTTACTTTGCGAAGAACTGTTGTAAAAGCCTTTGAGGCGTTTGATACGCAACTTGAAAAATGGCAGTTACCAACAGTTGGTGGCAAAGAGTTTGTGACGTTAGGTAGTGCGTTCAGTAAACGCCAATTACGGTTGGAAGTACGGCAGTTGTTTCAAATTTCTCATTCTGAAATTAAAAGTGCAGCGACTAAAGAGCGAGCCTATATTGGAATTGGGGTTAATGATCAACAAAATGCGTTTGTTTTACCCGATCCACCTAAAGGAAAAACGGATGACTATTTCAAAACCCTTTACAGCATGTCTGTAGAAACACTTTTTAAACAGCTAAATCTAGCCTATTCGATCCGATAATTTTTGGTGGAAATCAAATAGTTTACCAAGTGTTATATTTAGCTTAAAATGAAAGACAGATAATGGATGTTAGCATCGGTTTGTAGTCAGGAGGATCTGAACCATGAAGCGTCAGGATATTTTTCAGCAACTTGTTAAATTAAAAAATCGCATGCGTGGTCTCATGCGCCTTCAAGTGGTGCTTGATTTAATTATGATTTTTGCATTTTTAAGAACAGTTTTGAGTGGCGATACAGTTAATTTGTTTGGGGCCGTGTTAACGCAGAACAGTGCTATGATTGTCACGTTTTTAATTGCGATTATTGATTTATGTTTTACACAAATTCGAAAAAATTATCGTAAAGTTGGGCGTACGTTAATTGGTCATCTTGGTGGACAATTATCGGAAGATGAAGTTATGGTCATTAGACAGTTTGAAAGATATTAAAAATAGATTTGCTTAATAATAAAGCAGCCGGAAAGTTAATTTTTTCCAGCTGCTTTATTTTCCATTTTCAAACAAATGTCGACGACTTTTTTCTGAAGCGGCGACAGAATATGATTAGTGCGATAGGCCAAACTCATATAAAACTCAGGTTGGGGATCATCTAACAGTTTTAGCTGAACCACATCGGGATTTGTAATGGCTGATTCAGCCAAGAAACTCAATCCCACATTTTTAGCAATCATACCTTGAATCACTTGCGGATCATTACTTTCGTAAATGATCTTTGGTCGAAAGTGATTGGCATGACTTAATTGGTTGAGGGCTTCTGAATGAACGAAGCTACTCCCAAAGGTAATGAAGTTCTCGTTTTTTAAATCACGAAACGAAATTCCCTTTTTGGCCGCAAGAGGGCTTTTTTTACTAACAACAATGTGAAACTTAGTTTGTGCGAAAGTTTGGCTAAAAAGGCGTGCCGAATCAAATGGTTGGATGGAACCCACAAGAGCCATATCAAGCGTGCCGTTAAGTAAAAGTTTTAATAATTCTGCCGAACCGTGTTCAATAGGTACGATTTGTGAAAGGAGATCGTGCTTAACCAATTCCGCCGCAATTTGAGGAAAATAGGACTGGCTAATTACTGGCGGTAATCCAAGCACGACTTTTCCAGTATTGATATTACGAATTTCGCTTTGAGCGATGTTTACCTGATCCAAAACAATGGTGGTGTGCTCGGCCAGTTGCTGGCCGCTTAAGGTTGTTGTTAACTTATGCTGGCTGGCATCACGGACAAACAGTTGTGTTTGGAATTCCGTTTCAAGGCGTTTAATGGCCGTACTAATAGTTGGCTGACTCACTTTAAATTTGGCGGCCACCCGTGAAAAATTACGTTCTTCAATCATTGCTTGAAAATATTCAAAATCTTTGATGTTCATGTATTTGCCTCGTGATGTATTTTTGGGATTGGGCGGGTCCTGAATTAAGCTCCTCAAACCAGTCTTTAATCCATAAGCAAGATTTCTGCGAGATTGCGATCCCACCTTAATCTCACTTATAGATTAAAGACTCCCGGTTTGTTCCGCTCACTAATTTTTAGGACAGCTCCTTGAGACACACTTTTACTAAATAAGCACACTTCCAGCGGGGGATTCTCCCCGCATCCAGTGCCCTTATTTAGTAAAAGTAAACCCGTCTCAATCCGCTCACTATATTAGGACAGCTCCTGAAAACATGACTATACTCATAAG
>NZ_BJWE01000033.1 GCF_007990205.1 Pediococcus parvulus
TTATTTTAGAAAAGTTAACTTTTTGGCTGAGCAACAACCTTTGCTGTATTACCAAACCATTTTTCATTAATTTTTTTCAAAGTTCCATTCTTATATAACACATACAATCCATGATTAATTTTCTTTTGTAATGTTTTATCGCCCTTTCGCATTCCTACTGCAAATTGCTCTTTAGGGAATTTGCCTTGGATTTCACGATAAGACTGAGGATCGCTTTCATGTTTAATATAATAGCCAGCGTACACACTATCAATCAATAATCCTTGAATTCGATTTGCGTTCAAATCAATGAAAGCATCATTAAATGAGTCATATAAAACAGGTGTTTTATCTTTAATTTGATTTTTTAACAAATTGGGTTGACGATCTACGTCCTGAGCCCCAGACGAACCACTTTGCACGCCCAACGTTTTCCCAGTCATCTTTTTAAAGCTCGTTACATTTTGTGATTTTTTACTTACCAAAACTTGCTCATTAGCTAAATAAGTGTGACTAAAACTAACTACTTTTTCTCGTTCTGGCGTTATCGTAAAACCGTTCCAAATTAGGTCAATGGTTCTATTTCTTAATTCAGTAGTATTCATTGACCAATCAATGCTTTGAAAATCTACTTTGATGCCGTATAACTTAAATACCGCTTTGGCAAGGTCAATATCATAACCTGTTAATTGTCCATTTTTCTTACGAAATCCCATGGGTACAAAACTATCGTCCAATCCCACAATAACTTTTCCCCGTTTTTTAATTGTTGACCAATAATCGGTCGTATTTGCCCGCTTCGTTTCATTTTCACAGCCACTTAAGCTGGGAAGAATTAACAAACAAATTGCTAATGTCAAACAGATTATTTTTAACTTTTTTTTCATTGCTTGTACCTCCCCAATTTACTTAACTGGTACAACGTGAAGCTGTTTATCGGCAACTTCATTTGCAAAATCCATATCATGCGTAACCACGATCTGGGTCATGCCGTCTTGCTTTAATCCTTTAATGATATTACTTACTTCTCCCCGTAGTTCCGGATCAAGGGCTGATGTTGGTTCGTCATAACAAAGAATTTTTGGCTGCATAGCAAGCGCCCTTGCAATAGCAACTCGCTGTTTTTGACCCCCGGAAAGTTGATACGGATATAAATTTTCTTTTCCATTCAGTTGCAAACGCGATAGGCGCTCCAGTGCCTTCTGTTTGGCAATTGCACCACTTTGCTTTAGTACCATTTGCGGAGCCAACGTAACGTTGTCTAGTACAGTCAAATTGGGAAATAATTGATAATCCTGAAAAACAACACCAATCACACTTTCGCTACCCGTATCTTCGTATGGACTAAATTTTTTATTGTTTAAATAAAATTCACCTTTATCAACTGGTTCCAATCCGCTGATACAACGAAGTAAAGTTGTTTTACCAGCTCCAGAGGGGCCAACAATTGTTAAGATTTCGCTGTCTTCAACTTCAAATGAAAGGTTATCAATAATAGTTCTGTCATTAAATTTTTTTGTTAAATTATTAATTTTTAACATTGTTCTACCCCCTAACGCCAATATGCGTAGTGCTTTTCAACTTGCCGTAATACATAAGTACAAACCGCCGTCAAAAGTAAATAGATAACACCTACTAAGAGTAACGGAATTAAGGTAACGTCACGCGCAGAAGCCACATTTCCGGCCCGAAGGAGGTCACCAATTCCGATAACATAAACTAATGAAGAATCCTTAACTAAGTTGATAACTTCATTTCCAATCGATGGCAACACAATTTTGGCTACTTGTGGGATCAGAATTTTGCGGATGGTTTGCCAATAAGATAACCGTAGGACCTTCGCGGCTTCGTATTGTCCACGATCAACCGATTGAAGCCCCCCACGAAATATTTCGGCAAAATATGCGGAGTAATTAAGAATAAAGGCAAACAATGCCGCGTCGTACCTTTGAAAGACAATTCCTACAATTGGCAAACCATAAAAAACGAAGATTAATTGCAATAACAGTGGCGTTCCTCGCATCAGCCAAACAAAAAAATTTAAAATATATTTTACCAATTTAATTTTAGATACCAAGCCTAAACCAAAAATCATTCCTAGTGGCAACGCGCCAATCAACGTCCAACAAAATATTTTTAACGTCATCGTGGTACCAGCCAATAAAGATGGCAAAATTTGCGATATATAATTTAATGACAACATTGTGATCCCCTCCAATAATTTATAAAAAAAGTCCTCTTGAACTATAAAAAATAATTCAAGAGGACGAGTAAGCGCGGTTCCACCCCTGTTTGTAATTGCTTCACAACAATTACCTCAGTGAGTTGTGCTTATAACAAAAAAATCCCCTTGGGTAAAAATACCCAAGAGGACGCATCAACGTGGTTCCACCTCATGTTTCTGATAATCTCACAATTATCAGCTCAACAAGTTATAAGTTACAACTCTATGAGATAACGATCACCCGTACTTCTCTAGTTTTCTCAAGAAGTAAACTCACAGATGTGTTTCGAACTAGGTACATGCTTTAATCTCACCATTTAAAGCTCTCTGAACTGATTCCTAGTTCTACTCTTCCGTTCATTGTTTTTAAATATTGTATTGAATATAGTTCATTTTCTAATCAACGTCAAGTACTTTTTAATCAATACTTCTAAAGTTTGCTCCCCGCGTATGCCGGAAAAGACTTTTGATCGGCAAATATAAAATGACAAAGAAACATAAATTTAAGGCTAATGTTGGTGCCAGATTATAGGCAACAAATTCTGGTGACGTAATGCTTGTATAATGTACGATTTCAAAAACGATATAAAACGCACTTTCATATAGCGTTAAGGCTAAGAAAAACGTTAGTAAGATTGATAAAAACGTCGGTTTAAAGAAAACTTTGACCCACTGTGTAATAATCACAATTACTGGCAGAATAAACATATTGACCCCGAAAACACCGGTGTAAAACCAGTCAAACACAAGGCCAACGCCAGCTGCCCAAGTAGCAATTGGCAATTTCGTCTCACCTTCGAAAAAAATGGCCAAAATCATCCATAAGATTGTCAGATTGCTCACCATTGAATAGGGATATGCAAATAACGAACCTGAAAAAATTAAATTGATTGAACCGTCTAAAAACAATGCGAGGAAAAAGCCAATTGGGAAAATAAATTTTAATTTAGCACTTTGTAACATTTATAACATCCTCCCAAACTGACTATTTAAGTGCAGCAACTGAAACCACATTAATACTGCTCATATCCGCTGCTGGCTTGATGTACACTTCTGTAGCTAAGCCACTGGAGTCTTCTTTAGTAGCTACAACTTTTCCTACATACAGCCCCTTAGGCGTGACACCACCAAGCCCAGAAGTTGTCACTAATGACCCCTTCGTGATTTTTGACTTAGATGTTACCTGTCCCATTACAATTTCATTGTTACTACGATCAAAACTAGTGACAATCCCATTAATTGTTGTCCCATTTTCATCCTGTACTTGAATGGCGAACCGATTGGCGGAATCACTACTATCACTAATTAATTCGACCTTACTTGTGGTATAACTAGCTTCAATGACACGTCCGATAAGCCCTTGACCAGCAACTACCGACTCATTTTTTTTGATACCTGAAGCAGTTCCTTTATTGATAACCACAATGTTTTGCCAAGAAGAAGGTGCACGAGAAATTACGGTTGCGGTGACTAAATTATAATCGGTCATGCTCTTTTTTAAACTAACTTGTTGTTTTAACTGTTTATTTTCTTGTTTTAGGGCCTGATCCCGTGCACGAACAGATTCCAAATTATCGACTTTGCTCTTTAAGCGTTCATTTTCTTGATACGTATTGATAATTGAATTCAACGCTTGTGAAGTATTTCGAATTGCATTCATCGGATAAGCCACTACGCGATCAACCACACCAACAGCATCATTACCAACCTTTTGTATGACTGGGGTGGTAGACTTTTTCCGGGTCGTTACCGATAGGGTCACTAATCCAACTGCGATAATCACACAGATTACAGCAATCACTAACTTTCGATTTGAAAAAAATTTTTGCATGGTAGACCCTCCGGAAATTTTTTATATCACAACAATATCTATTCTTGCTCAGACACAGTTTGTATTATACCACAGAAAAAAATGCCATTACATGCTTGTTGGCCACCATTAAACGCACCTTAATATTTAATCACTAAAGGTTGAAAATACAAAAACTTATCTTGTTACTTAATACGAAAACGTTCAAGACGGCAAGTGAATTGCTGATTTTGAACCAAGTCATTTAATACTAGTTATTGAAGTAATTTTGATACTTTCAACCTTTAGTTTAATCAAATGAGATGCTGCTCCGCAAAACTATAGTATGTCATGCTTCCTGTAATAATATGATCTAACACCTCAATACCCATCAAAATACCACAATCTTTTAACCGTTTGGTAAACTGAATATCCTGCTGAGAGGGACTGACATCCCCGCTTGGATGATTGTGAGTCACCATAATTTTATTAGCACCCACCCGCAATGCTTCAAAAAAGATTTCCCGTGGATGCACGGTTGCAGAATTCAAACTGCCTTTAAAAATCATTTTTTCAAACACAATTTTATTTTTTGTGTTTAAACAAAGCAACGTTAGTCTCTCCTGCCGGTATCGTCTTTGCATGTGAATCAGCCGTTCTCCAATTTGACGACTCCCAAAAATTTCACCAATAATTTTTTGTGGTGCTAACTCAATACGGCGACCTAATTCTACACACGCCAAAAATTGACGATTTAGTTCAGGATAATCAGCAAATATTTGCTTTTTTTCTGGATTATATAACAGTGAAAACAAAGATAAATCTGGAATCAATTTCCAAAAATCTGCTAGTACTTGACGTTGCTCATTGATTGGTAACTTATCAGTCAAAAAAACTTGTAAAAGTTCCTCATTCGTATACTGAGCCATTTCATCAAAAGGTTTCCGCGCAACTTCTATTTGTGTCGTCTGCATATCATTTTTCATTAGCTTTTCACTCTCCTAATAACAAAAATACGCACAACTATTACGATTCTACGAATAACTTACGAACATCTGAAATAAAATATAAAGATCCCGTAATTAGGAGTAAATCGTCACTAGACATGATGCGACTGGCCTTAGCAATGGCTAGCTGCCAGTTTTCTTCAGTTTGAATTGGATTGGCCGTTTCAACACTAGTTGTTAATTCTGTTAAATTGGCAGCTTGGCGTTTGCCAGGTCCAGCAAAAGTGGTTGCGATAATATGCACGTTGTTCAAAGCACCCAATGTCTGAATCATTTTGTGATATTGCTTATCTTCAAGAATCGCAATCACAACATAAATATCGTACTGTTTAAAATGAGTCCCAAGTAACTTTGTGATTTCTTCAAATGCTGGTTCGTTATGTGCACCATCCAACACCACAAGTGGTTGTTCATTTACCTTTTCAAATCTACCAGCCCAAAAAGCTTTTACTAGCCCACTTCTGATATTCTTCTCAAGAACTGGTACATTTTGTTGCTTTAAAAATATCAGATAAGCTTGCAACGCGGTACTGGCATTATTGATTTGGTAATTACCTAGCATTGAAATTTTTAAATCTTTAAAATGATAATCAGTCGTCGCAAAGTCAAATTTTTGCGTCCATAAATCCTGATAACGACGATTATTAACTTTATATGTCTCATCAAAACAAAAATAGCTACTATGATGCTGGCGAGCAGTTTTAATAATAACTTCTAATGCCTCATCACCTAATTGCCCAATAACGGTCGGCACATTTTCCTTAATAATTCCTGCTTTTTGTGTCGCGATTTTACCTAGGGTATTACCCAATAATTTCATGTGATCAAAACCAATATTCACAATTACCGAGACTGCAGGCAAAACCACATTTGTGGAATCGAATAAGCCACCAATACCCACTTCAACTAACACAACGTCAGCATGTCCTTCAGCAAAATAGCTATACATCATAGCAGTAATGATTTCAAATTCGGTTGGCCCGCCTTCAGGTAAAGTCTTATCTAGTTCGTCAATGACTGGTAATACTTTCTGAACCAGCCTCAGAATTTCTGCATCCGAAATAGGCTCACCGTTTACACTAATGCGTTCGTTAAAACGTGTTAAAAATGGTGAAGTAAATGATCCGACTTTGTAACCCGTTTCTTGTAACATACTCCTTAAAAAAGTCAGGGTTGAGCCTTTTCCGTTCGTTCCTGCGATGTGGATAGCCTGAATCTTATTTTGGGGATTATCCAATGCCGCCATAAACTTGGTCATCCGAGCCAACGTGGGAATTTTTTTAAATTTGGTGCGACCATGAATAAAGGCAACTGCTTGCTCATAGGTCTTTACTTCAGTCAAAATACCATCTCCTCAAATCGAAAAAAGACTAAACAAACATCTCGTTTTAGTTTAGTCTCTTTTCATAAAAATTTGTTTAGTTACTGTGCATTTTTTAGTGATTCAAGTCGTTGTTTTGTTGCTGTCAATTTAGCCTCATAATCGGTCTGCTTTTGACGCTCACTATCAACCACTTCAGCAGGAGCATTGGCCACAAATCGTTCGTTGCCAAGCTTCTTAATCGAACGATTAACTTCACCAGTATACTTATCAACTTCCTTTTGGAGGCGATCAGCTTCGTCGTTTAGATCAACTAATTCCGCTAATGGAATATAAACTTCGGCATCTGTAATAACTGCTGACATTGCTAACTTGGGAATTTCAAGATCAGCACCTATCTCAAATTTAGCTGGATGACAGAAACGTTCAATATACTCATGATTGGTTTCAAAAAGCGTCTTTAGGTCTGCATTATCGGTCTTCACAAGAAGGTCTACAGAACTTGACATTGGTGCATTAGCGTCCGCCCGAATGTTACGAACTGCCTTAATTAAATCAATCAAGTGTGCCATATCATTTTCAGCCTGCCTATCAGCTAGTTGTGCATGTTCCACTGGGTAGGCTGCGGTCACAATGGAAGCACCCTCGTGGGGCATTGCTTGCCAGAGTTCTTCAGTGACAAATGGCATGATCGGTTGAAGAAGACGTAAGGTCTGATCCAAAACATAAGCCAAAATATTGCGCGTATTGGCCTTGGCTTCTTCATCATCACCTGTCAGGATTTCCTTACTCATTTCAATATACCAGTCACAGAAGTCATCCCAAATGAAGGTGTAAAGGGCACGACCAGCTTCTCCAAAATCATAAGTATCAAAGAAGTGGGTAACCTGTTTCACAGTTTCGTTTAATCGACTTAAAATCCACTTGTCAGTCAGATTCCATTTGCTTTGATCTGGAAGCACTGGTTGTGTCATTTCACCAAGGTTCATGATTACATAACGGCTAGCATTCCAAATCTTATTAATAAAGTTCCAAGCAGCATCCATTTTGTCATAGCTGAAACGAATATCTTGACCTGCAGTTGAACCTTGTGATAAGAACCATCGCAACGCATCAGCTCCATATTTATTAATGACATCCATTGGATCAATTCCGTTACCCAAGGACTTACTCATCTTACGTCCTTGCTCGTCACGAATCAGGCCATGAAGCAAAACATCCTTAAATGGTGGTTTCCCGGTAAACTCAAGGCTCTGGAAAATCATTCGTGAAACCCAGAAGAAGATGATATCATAACCAGTTACCAATGTACTGGTCGGGAAATAGCGTTTAAAGTCAGGTGCATCTTCATCTGGCCAGCCCATCGTTGAAAACGGCCATAAGGCACTGGAGAACCAAGTATCCAAAACATCGGGATCCTGTTCCCAATTTTCAATATCCTTCGGTGCAGTTTCACCAACATAGGTTTCTCCAGTTTGTTTATTGTACCAAGCTGGAATTTGATGTCCCCACCATAATTGACGCGAGATTACCCAATCATGTGCATTTTCCATCCACTGTGTAAAGGTATGCTCAAATCGTTCAGGAATAAAATTAACCTTTTGATCTGATTTCTGATTTTCAAGGGCTAAGTTTGCCAAATCTTTCATTTTAACAAACCATTGGGTGGACAAACGAGCTTCAACTTGGACACCTGTTCGTTCTGAATGGCCAACACTATGCACGATTGGATCAATTGAGATCAAATAACCTTGATCCTGTAAATCCTTAACCATGGCTTTACGGGCAACAAACCGGTCCATTCCTTCGTACTTACCGGCATTTTCATTCATCGTGGCATCTTTATTCATCGTATTGATTCTGGCCAGATCATGCCGATTACCAACATTAAAATCATTAGGATCATGTGCTGGCGTGATTTTGACCATCCCAGTTCCAAACTCAGGATCAACATACTGATCTGCAATAATGGGAATATGACGCCCTTGTAGTGGCAACACAAGCTCTTTACCAACTAATTCTTTGTAGCGTTCGTCACTTGGATTAACCGCAACTGCAGTATCACCCATCATGGTTTCTGGACGCGTTGTGGCAATCTCAATGTAATGATTACCATTGAAAGTGTCTTCTTCATTAACGAATGGATACTTGACATGGTAAAAGGCACCTTTGTCATCCTTATGAATCACTTCAATATCGGAAAGTGCTGTTTGAGCTTGTGGATCCCAATTGATAATGTATTCACCACGATAAATTAAGCCTTTGTTATATAAGGTCACAAAGACCTTTTTTACCGCTTTTGAAAGACCATCATCCAACGTGAAACGTTCTCGAGCATAGTCTAATGACAATCCCAATTTAGCCCACTGTTTATGAATAACATCGGCATATTCATCTTTCCATTCCCAAACTTGTTTAACAAATTTTTCACGGCCTAAATCATAACGTGAGATTCCTTTTTCACGTAACTTAGCTTCAACTTTCGCCTGAGTGGCAATTCCGGCATGATCCATTCCTGGTAACCATAGGGTATCATAACCTTGCATGCGTTTTTGACGAATTAACATGTCTTGCAATGTCGTATCCCAAGCATGCCCTAAATGTAATTTTCCAGTTACATTTGGCGGTGGAATAACGATTGAATAAGGTTTTGCTTTTTTATCGCCACTTGGTTTAAAAAGGCCTTGATCTAACCATTGTTGATAACGACCCTGCTCAACTGCATGAGGATCGTATTTTGTTGACATTTCCTTTTTTTCTGTCATATGAGTATTCCTTTCTATATAAAACAAAAAAGCATATCCATCCTTCAAAAGGACGAATATGCTTCGCGGTACCACCTAATTTGGGTTTTTAACCCCACTTACTTCTTTTTTAACGGAATTAAAAATTTCCGGTCATTCTTACTGTTAGTTCAGAACAACGGCTCACAATCTACTAAACATCTTGCGAAAACTTTCAGCATTTATTTTCTCTCTTTTTTAAGATGTTTTTTTCTTGTTCATAGCCTATATAAGCATTTTAGCCAACATTCAGTGATTAGTCAACTTCAGTTGCGTATTTTTTAATAGCATCCAATGCTTCAATATAATTTGGTTCATCATGAATTTCTGGCACAATTTGGCGATACACAATTTTACCCTCAGCATCAATAATGAAGATTGTGCGTGCTAAGAAGCCATCATTTGGAATGTATAAATTCATTTCATATCCCATTGATAACTCTTCGTCAGAAAGAACTTCAAGATTTGAAACACCCTCTGCCGCACACCATGCCTTCTGTTCAGAAATTGTATTGTTAGAAACAGTCACAAAACGAACGGATGGATAATGGTCTGCTTGCTGATTAAACTTTTTGGTTTCAATCTTGCAGACCCGGGTATTTAAATCTGGAACAGTACTGATTAATGTTGGTTTCCCAATTAAATCTCTGGTCTTAATTTTCTGGTTCTCAGCATTAAACAACTTGAACTTTGGTAATTGCTCACCCACTTCAGGGGGATTACCAGAAAGGGAAACCTTTTCGCCATTATTTAAAACATCCACATTCATCACTCCTCAAATTCAGTAACTTACCTATCAAAAGATTAACCTAAAGATAACCCATTCTAAGCCAACAATCAAATGAAAAATTGATGATTTATAGCAATTCTGCAAAAACATCCTCATTTTGATTCAAGAAATTTTGATCAGGTTTAATTTCGGAAATTTCAATGCCATCCAAAGCTTCTTGCATTAGGCCCTCGACATCAATTCGTTTTTCATAATAACGGGTTCGCTCTGTGTCCGGACGAGTTTTTGGAGCTGGTGGTGCAAAAATAGTACAACAGTCCTCAAAAGGTAAAATAGAAAGATCATATGTCCCAATTTGCTCGGCTTGCTTGATAATCTCTGTTTTATCTAAAGAAATTACAGGTCGCAAAATCGGCATGTTAGTTACGTCATTAATAGCTTCCATGCTTTCCATGGTCTGAGAAGCAACTTGGCCCAGTGACTCGCCATTAAAAATAGCCTTCCCGCCTCGTTTTTTGGCAAGTGCAACGGCAATTCTTAACATCATCCGGCGTTGCACTGTCATCAAGTATCCTTCAGGAACCTTTTCTTTGATTTCTTCTTGAATTTTTGTAAACGGCACTTGAATAAACTGTAAACTCCCACCAAAAGCAGCCAACTTAGAAGTAAGTTCTTTAGCCTTCGCTAACGCTTGTTCACTGGTGTATGGTGGACTAAAGAAATGTACCATCTCCATATCAACGCCACGCTTCATTCCTAAATAGCTCGCAACTGGTGAGTCAATCCCACCAGATAACATCATCATACCTTTACCAGCTGTGCCGACTGGTAACCCACCAGCACCCTGAATAGTTTCGCTTGAAAGAAAGACGCCATTGTTGCGAACCTCAACTCGTAAAATCAAATCAGGTTTTCGCATTTTGACAACTGCCTTAGGAAAATTATCAAGGACAAATCCACCCAACTCTTCGTTGAGCTCGTTGGTATCCATTTCAAAGTTATGATCTGACCGGCGCGTATTGATCTTGAAGGTCATCCCAGGTTTCAATTGTTCAGTCATCATCTCTAAAACACCTTGATGAATCGCATCAAGGGTCCGGTCAACCTTAAGCGATGGCGAGAAATTTTGAATACCAAAAACTTGTTTTAACCGTTCAATAACGGCATCAGAATCTTCCCCATTTAAAGTGACATGAGTGCGGTCTCGCTTTGGATGCACTTCAAGTTTTGGAAATGCATGAAGACTTTTACGAATGTTTCCACCTAATCGATTAACGAAGTCTCGCTGGTTCTTCCCTTTTGTGGAAAGTTCCCCATAGCGGACCATAATTTCCGTATACTGCATATCAGTAACTCCTTGTCTTAATTTAATTTAGAAAATTCCGCATAGAGTTTATCAAACACTTTGTTAAACTCTTCTGCTTCGGCAACTGTATTGTCAGCGTCTAAACTCACTCGAATTGCACTTGTTGCAATATCATCTGGTGTTTTCATTGCGGCCAGCGTACTTGATTCAACTTGTTTCTTGGAGGAACAGGCACTCGTAGTGGAAATAAAAATATTGTAGCGCTCAAACGCATGGACAACTGTTTCACCGCGGACCCCTTTAATCGCAAAACACAGAATATGGGGGGCAAACCCATCATTGCGTTGGGTAAACATGGTGACATTTTTAAACTTGCTAACATGATCAAAAATTGTTTCTTTGACCGTTTGTTGCTGTTTAACATTTGCTGGCTCGTCTTTTAGAAGAAGACGTAATGCTTTCGCCATCCCTGCAATTGCAGGTAAATTTTCAGTACCGCTGCGTTGGTTCTTTTCTTGACCGCCACCAGTCATTAGAGGTGCAATGCGGCGATCTTCCCGAGCATAAATAAACCCGATTCCACGTGGTGCATGAAACTTGTGCCCAGAGAAAGTAACAAAATCAACCCGATCATTAAAAATTGCGGACTGGATACCTTTACCAATTCCTTGAACCGCATCTATATGAAAATGAATCTTTGGATATTTTTTAAGAACATCTGCCGCCTCTTTAATCGGTTGCAGTGTTCCAATTTCATTATTTACGGCCATAATTGATACTAAAATTGTGTCCGGACGAATAGCAGCTTCTAAATCTTTGATCGAAATCCGTCCCTCTTTATCGACGGGCAAGTAAGTGATATCGTAACCCAAGCGTCGCAACTGTTCCATACTATTTGTAATTGCAGGATGTTCAACCGCGGTTGTAATTAAATGTTTACCAAAGGTCCGTTTCTCAATTGCTGTTCCTTTAACAACCCAATTATCGCCTTCAGTTCCACCACTGGTGAAAAAAATTTCGTGGGGTTTGACATTCAACAAATCGGCAATCTGTTTTCGTGACTGCTCCAATAAATTAAACGCAGTTTCACCCATTGCATGCAAACTAGACGGATTTCCCCAAATTTTTTCACTAACCGTTTGGTAGGTTTTTAAAACCTCCGGGGCAACTTTAGTTGTGGCACTATTATCAAAATAAATCATTCTATTAATTCTCCTACTATCCTTAGGACTTCACTTGAAAATTCCTTACTAATTATAACAACCTTATGAATAGTCAACAAGGTTATTAACAAACTCCACCTATGATACTCAAAATCATCAATAAAAACAAAGAATTGTAATCCGAATTACAAAATCAGTCTTTTCCATAACAAATTGATCTTTCAAAATTAAAAAGCAACGAAAACTAAACTATCAGTTTTCGTTGCTTTAACTTAAAAAATTAAAGATTAATACTGCGTACTTTTTTGCTTTTGATAACTCTCAGTTAACTGATCCACCATTCCTGGCTCAACACTTTCCAATGCCCGACTAATAACACTTAAACTTTGTGCATAATCATGGTCTTCATCAAACAACTTTTGTGCCCGTTTGCTGGCATTATCAACCGTCTCATTACTGTGACGATAACGGTTGGTATACTGAATGATTTCTTCACTTAACGCGGCATTATCGGTAAGTTCAGTTGTTTTCTTGGCAAGAGACTGCATATCTTTATCAATCATACCCAATTGTTGATCAATTTGTTTCATATCGATTTTGACTTGATTCATATTGGAAGAAAGCTTTTCAATTTCATCACTCACAACAAAGAAGTAATCCATATAACTTGCAGGGATTCCTGGTAAGTTTAAGTTTTCAATGTGGCGTTTGATCTCATGAATTTCCAAATCAAATTGGTGTAATGTTCGACGAGAATCTTTTTCTTCTTCAATCAACTTTTGAATACTTTCGTTAATTGCAGTTTGTTGAGATTCAATATCATCAAGTTGATCATTTTCTTCATGCATCCGTTGCAAGATTTCTGAATAAACAACAGGTTGATTTGTAATTGCTTCTGCATCTTGATCATGTTCACTACGAATATCTTGAAGTTTTGCTTCTAAGTCATGAGCTTGACTATCTTCGTTACCATTCAAAACATAACTTTGCCCTAATCGGTCGATTTCAATCAGCAAAGTATGACTTTGCTTTTCGGCGTGTTCAATGTATTCGGCAATTGTTTGAAAACCACCATCAACATCGGTTCGAGCATCAATTTCAGTTTGCATTAAATCATAAAGATTATCTATGCGGTTTGCAATTGTCTCGTTATTGCCCTTTACAGCGTCAAGTCTTAGATTACTCAAAGTATCCAAATTTTCGTTAATTTTTGAACCAATATCTTCAATGTCATTAGGAATTTCATCGTCCGCAAATGCATAATTATGATTGATCAATTGCGTATAGCCATTTTTAATTTCATCTAATTGACCAGGAAAATCTTCATTTAATTGGATGTAAAGTTCTGGGATTGCCTCAAGCTGTTCTTCCAAACCTTTTGTACTGGTCTGTAACTGTTGTAACTGTCCTTCGGCTTTCTTATGATCGCCGCTTTCCACAGTTTTAGCAAAATTCTCGAAAGCATTCTCCAGTCGCTCTAAACTGTCGTTTAACATATCAATGCTAGGACCATAAGTCATGTTCTTAGCTAACAGGGTCTTACGTAGGTCTTGATACTTGTGACGCAGAACTTTAACTTTGTTTTGTTGGTCTTCGCTTTCCTGCTTAATTTGATCTAGTGCTGCTTGAATGCGATCAGATTCCGATTGAATCACCTGGACAGCGTCTTTAATACCAGAAACATCAGAACGGGCATCAAAAATTTTCATGTCATTCACGTTCTGCTGACCGGTTTCTGCAAGTTCGTCAATTTCAGGAAATTTGTTGTTTTTGACGTTCCGATAATCATCTTGAAGATTTTGGTATTCTTCCAAAGAAGAACCTGCCAAATTTAAGTTACCAACCTCATCAAGCTCGCTGGCGACGGGCAGATCCATCAAATCAGATTTCTTATTTTGAAGATCTGTAATTTGCTTCAATAAATATCGCTGATACAGCACGATCCCTACATAAATAAGAATTGCCACCACGATTATACCAATTAATACACCCAACATGAGAACCCCATCCTTTGTCTACGTCATTTTCATTAAATGAATTTTGTTGCTTTCTTGTTTTTTTCAATATAAAATAAGACTCAACTTAAATTATAGCATAGGATTTTAGAGTTTCACTATGTGATTTTTATATTTCTAGTCCAATTTGGAGGAATTTTTATGACACAGAAAACACTTTCACTAATGAATCAACAATTAGATGCCCTTTTAACTGGCGAAACTAATTTAATTGCAAATATGGCTAATGCTTCAGCACTTTTAAAATCAAGTTACGCTGATGTGAACTGGGCCGGTTTTTATCTCTATGATCAAAAAGGTGATGAACTCGTTCTTGGGCCTTTTCAAGGTAACGTCGCTTGCATGCATATTGCCAATGGTACCGGCGTTTGTGGCACAGCTTTTAAAGCAAAAAAAGTTCAGCGAATTGCTAACGTGCATGAGTTTGCTGGCCACATTGCTTGCGATACTGCCAGCAATTCAGAAATTGTGCTTCCTCTCATTAAAAATGAGCATAAAATTGGTGTTTTAGATATTGACTCGCCTTTACTTGATCGGTTTACTGAAGAAAATCAACAAGAACTTGAGGACTTTGCCGCTGTTTTCTTGCAGCACATTGACACTGTTGCTTAACTTGTTGTAAACTGTTCATTGTGTAAAATAATGCAGCGGCGAGTGGTAAGCTCGTCAACAGACTGGTGCCTTTTAATTGGTTCAATTAGTAACCTTGCGGCTGCAAAGGTGAGGATTGCAAAACAGTCTGCACGAATACTAAACTCGCAATCGGATTATTTTACTCCAACAAAATTATTGGAGGATTTACTTTATGTCTCGTTATACAGGTCCAAGTTGGAAAATTTCTCGCCGTTTAGGAATTTCTTTAAGCGGTACTGGTAAAGAATTAGCTCGTCGCCCATATGCACCTGGTGATCACGGTCAAAACAACCGTCGTAACATTTCAGAATATGGTCAACAACTCCGCGAAAAACAAAAGTTGCGTATGATGTACGGTTTGACAGAGCGTCAATTCTCAAACTTATTCAAACGCGCTGGTAAAATCAATGAAGGTAAGCATGGTGTTAACTTCATGATCTTACTCGAACGTCGTTTAGATAATGTTGTTTACCGTTTAGGTTTAGCAACCACTCGTCGTCAAGCACGTCAACTTGTTAACCATGGTCACATTACCGTGGATGGCAAACGTGTCGACATCCCTTCTTATGAAGTAGAAGTTGGCCAGGTTGTCAGTGTTCGTGAAAAATCAAAAGATTTGAAGATCATTGGCGAAGCTGTTGAAGCTGTCGTTGGTCGTCCTCAATTTGTTCAATTTGATGCTGATAAGTTGGAAGGTTCCTTAACTCGTCTCCCAGAACGTGACGAATTAGAGGCTGATATCGACGAATCACTAATCGTTGAATACTACAACAAACTTTAATTTTTTATTGTTTGTTCAAAAAAAGCGTTTGGAAGAAATTCCAATCGCTTTTTTAGTTGTCCCAAATTTTGGATAACACGCTAATCGTTTGCTCGATCATTTCTAGTACTGCCGCTTTGCTATCTAAGTTCCTATTATCCTTTTGTAAAACACGACCAATTAGAACCTCCGCCTTTTTCTGAAATCTGTACTCCTTGACGCTCTTCTCAAAATTTCCTTTCGTCAATGAAATAAACGATTTTGCCATGTGATTGTTTGAAAGCTTAAACTGGGCACCTAAATTTAAAAAACCAGCTTGTTTTGACTTGAGTTTATCAATCGCGGATTGGCGCTCCTGCATATTTGTTTCAAAGGCCAACCACACAAACAACCGGTCATCCCAAACCCCAATTTCATAATGAGGCACCATTTTATAGCCCCGCTTGTTTTGAGCAAATGCGACCCACGTATTTGGTGGTGGATTAGAATGACGGCGCGCATGTTTTGCAATAAACGCTCGGTAAGTTTCACCGTTCCCATTTAATATTGGCAGCACTTCTTGAATAGCTTCCTCAAAAAAAGGATCAATTTGAGTACGAACTAACTTTAATCTTTCCTCAACATCAGGTTCATTAAATACAGAAAATATGTGCTCTCTAAACATAAATAGTTACCTCCTTAGTCGCCAAACAGGATACCCTTGGCGGAAAATGCTATACTTATTATACTATCTAGAAAGGTTGTGAGCGCAATGGCTAATAATTCCAATAACGTTGACTCGCGGTTACAGAATGCCATTCATGGCACCCCTAAACTCAATCCAGATGAACAACGAAGGTATCTTGGTACTTTTCGCGAACGCGTGGCTATTTCAATGACTGTTTCTCAAATAAAAACGCACCAATACGAGGTTCCATTTGTGGCACAATTAAAAAAACACCCTGATTATCAGCTGTTGATCAATGGTAACATTGATCAACACTTGATTGGTCCTTATTTAAAAGCAGCCAGTCAGGAATCCTTAAAATTCACAATTAAAACTGACAGCATTTATACAACCAACGATCAGGACTTGGCCCTTGTTTTAGCAGCGCCAGATTCAATTAATGTTGCTGACATTGATGTGGCCAGTTTCCAAGGTCAGGCACCTATTAAAGAAGAAAAAAAACCAGAATCACTTCTGGATAAACTTAAAAATAGTTTTCGAAATTAGGAGTTTTATCATGCAACAACCATTGGCGTATCGTATGCGCCCTAAAAAAATTGAAGAAGTTGTTGGTCAACAACACCTAGTTGGCCCAGGAAAAATTATTGCCCGAATGGTCAAAGCTAAATTACTATCGTCCATGATTTTATATGGTCCACCGGGTACTGGAAAGACCAGTATTGCGAGTGCCATTGCTGGCTCTACGAAGTATGCTTTCCGCAAATTAAACGCTGCAACTGATTCCAAAAAGGATCTTCAAATTGTGGCTGAAGAAGCAAAAATGAGTGGTACGGTTATTTTACTCCTTGATGAAATTCACCGTTTAGATAAAACTAAACAGGATTTCTTGCTCCCCCACCTTGAAAGTGGACGAATTATTTTAATTGGTGCCACCACCGAAAATCCTTATATTTCAATCAATCCAGCCATTCGAAGTCGGACCCAGATCTTTGAAGTCCATCCCTTAGCACCGGAAGATATCCATTCTGCCATCAATCGCGCCTTAACAGACACCGAAAATGGCCTGGGTTCAATGAATGTTAAAGTGGCTAAACCAGCAATGGATTTTTTGATTCATTCCACAAACGGCGATCTGCGTAGTGCCTTAAATGGCTTGGAACTCGCTGTAATGTCGACTGAACCAGACAAAAATCAAGAAGTTCATATTTCTTTAGAAATCATTGAAGAATGTCTGCAAAAAAAGGCGCTCACTCAAGATAAAAATGGGGACGCTCACTATGATGTGATTTCAGCCTTTCAAAAATCGATTCGAGGTAGCGACGTCAATGCAGCACTCCATTATATGGCGCGTTTAGTAGAGGCTGGTGATTTGCCAAGTATATCGCGCCGATTAATGGTTATTGCGTATGAAGACATCGGCCTGGCAAATCCGCCTGCCTGTGCAAGAACTGTTTCTGCCATTCAGGCCGCCGAAAAACTTGGGTTTCCTGAAGCACGAATTCCATTGGCCGATGCGGTTATTGAACTCTGTTTATCGCCTAAATCAAATTCCGGCATTTCCGCAATGGACGCGGCATTAACCGAAGTTGAATCTGGCAACTATGGAGACATCCCGGCTGACTTAAAGGACGCGCACTATAAAGGCGCTGCTAAGCTTGGTCACGGAAACAATTATAAATATGCGCATAATTACCCCAACGATTGGGTAAAGCAGCAATACCTGCCAGACAGAATCAAGAATGCCACCTACTATGAACCAAAAGAAAATGGTAAATTTGAGACTGCTTTAGCAGAACAATACAAACGCTTGCTACGTGCTCAACGTGATTAATCTTCAGAGGGACTGAAATTGAAATTTTATAATATCCATGCTAAGATAGGTATGAAATTTCTTTGGTGTACGCGTTGTTTCATTTATGTACTGCCGTTCAAATAATTTGTATAGGGACTAAGGGTGTTTGGTGGCATGTAGGCCTTTAATTAGGAAACTTAAAGTCAAACCAATTGGTCCCACCGCTAACATACTTGCGGGCTTTCACTGAGAAACGATTAACGGCACCACAAAGTATTTCCAAAGCATTATGCTTTGATGGGATTAGGACATTACGTGCTAATCCCTTTTTGTTTATTTAGCCGTTTTACTATCGATTTATCAAATAAATTTCAAGGAGGAATACTATGCTGATTTCAGCTCTTATGGTTCTTTTTTCTATTATTCTTGCCGTAATTGGAACTTACTTATATCGGCACCAGCAGCAACCTTTTCTCCTATTCAATCCAACTGAGAATCCAGCTCTACAAGAACTTTTACGAATTGGCGGTCTTGCCCTCATTTTAATGGCTATTATTGCTTTTGTCATCGCTTGGACACATGTGATCATTCTAATTTGTCTGATTCTTCTTTTGGGCTGTCTATCTACCACTGCAATTCTAATTGGACTATTAAGTTTTTTACCAAAATAACTACCTGCAAATGCCGATTGTCTCCCATTGTAGCCGTTTAATCAAAAAGAAAACGCTCTTTTTTCTTTTTATTTTGGGTAATTTAACGTAAAATGGAGTTAGAAAGTTGGAGAGGTGATTTATATGACACAACAATATAAACATATCTTGGTTCCTGTTGATGGCTCAAAAGAAGCTGAATTAGCTTTCGAAAAAGCTGTTGCAGTTGCTAGACGAAATAAAGGTTCCGAATTACATTTGGTACACGTTGTTGATACCCGCGCATTTCAAAACATCTCAAGCTTTGATACAGCAATGGTTGAGCAGGTTACTGAAACTGCAAAAACAACCCTTGATAAATATGTGGATGAAGCAAAAGATAAAGGTTTGGAAAACGTTGATTATTCAATTGAATATGGTGCACCAAAAGTTGTGATCGCAAATGACATGCCAAAACAGTTACATACCGATCTTATTATGATTGGAGCGACTGGTTTGAATGCCGTTGAACGTCTCCTAATTGGTTCAGTGACCGAGTACGTTACAAGAACAGCAGTTTGTGATGTTTTAGTTGTCCGCACTGATCTTGCTAATCAACCAGTTAAGATTAAATAAGAACTTGTTTTTTTAAAATAAAAGATGCCCGAGAAAATAACCATTTTTCTTCGGATATCTTTTATTTTGCCACATGCTTTCTATTGAACAGCTAGATTATAATATCGAAAGCAACTCACTTCATGGTCATTGATAAGACCCGCTGCTTGTAAAAAGGCATTAATCATTTTTGGACCCACAAAAATGAAGCCATCTGCTTTCATTTGACTTGCAATTCTATTTGTTAAACAAATTCGCGATTGTGAATCATCCAAAACTACTTGCGGATTCCTAATGGGTTCAAAATCTACAAACTGCCAAATATAGTCTGAAAAATTCATTGGTAGATTGGCTACAACTTGTGCGTTTTGAACTACCGCTTTAATTTTTCGCTCATTACGAATAATCGTTGCATCTGTCAAAATCTGGCTAATATCATAGTCAGTAAACAGGCTTAATATTTGTGGATCAAATTGCGCAAAGACATTTCTAAAACCTTCTCTTCTTTTCAGGACAGTTACCCAATTCAACCCCGCTTGAAAGATTTCCAACGCAAAACATTCAAATAAACTTTGCGTATCCAAAATTGGAACGCCCCACTCTAGATCATGATACCGTTTCAACAATTCATTTTTATTTCCCCACATACAACGATTCATATTCTCATTCG
>NZ_BJWE01000034.1 GCF_007990205.1 Pediococcus parvulus
CTCAAGTTGAAGAAACATATAGATATTGTAACCGATGCCAAATTGATTTAGTTTTAGTTTGAAAGGTGGTAAGCTGGTAGCTGGATAGTATAAATTTAATTTTAGGAGTGATACTTTTGAAACAAATTACAATTGGTGGCAAAAAAGTTTCTAACGTTGCGTTAGGAATTATGCGTATGGATGCGTTGGATACGGATGCTGCAACAAAAGTAATTGAAACAGCTGTTGATAACGGTGTGAACTTTATTGATACTGCTGATATTTATGGTGGTGGCAAATCAGATCTCGTTTTTAGGGATGCTTTAGACAAGTCATCTGTAAGTCGTGATAATTTATGGATTCAATCTAAGGTTGGAATTCGTAATGGTAACGATGATGGTTCTGGTAAGCCTTATGGAAATCGTTATGATTTTTCAAAACAACATATTATTGATGCTGTTAATCATGAATTACAAAGCTTGAATTTAGATTATTTGGATTCAGTTTTACTTCATCGTCCAGATCCATTGATGGAACCGGACAAGATTGCGGAAGCGTTTGATGAATTACAAACGGCGGGGAAGGTTCGTCATTTTGGTGTTTCAAACTTTAACCCAATGCAATTTGAATTGTTACAACGTTCAGTTTCACAGAAATTGATGTTTAACCAACTTCAATTCGGAATTATGCATAGTAATATGATTGATTTCGGAATGCATACAAATATGCAGGATGATCGTGGTGTGGATCATGATGGACAATTTTTAGAGTATTCACGGATTCATGATATTGTGATTCAAGCGTGGTCACCGTATCAATGGGGAAACTTTAACGGACCGTTTATTGATAATCCGAAGTTTCCAGAGTTGAATAAAAAGATGCAGGAATTGGCAGACCAGTATGGGGTGACAAAGAATGCGATTGCAACGGCATGGATTCTCCGTCATCCGGCGAAGTTCCAAGTGTTGGTGGGATCAATGAATCCGCAGCATATTAAGGAATCGTTGGCTGGTAGTGATGTGGAAATGACCGGGCAAGAATGGTATGACATTTATTACGCGGCTGGAAATGATATGCCATAAAAATAGTGGGCGAAGAGTAGCGATAAGTGCCCATAAATAAGAGCGTGCCGTAAGCGGGAGAATTCCCGCAGTAGGCATGCTTTTATTTATGGGCACTTGCTACTCTGAGCCGTCCTAGAGCTCAGCGGAAATAAAAAAATATCCGTCTAAACCAAAAATGATTTAAACGGATATTTTAGAATCTAAACTATTCTGTAGCGTATTGCCGTGTTGCAACTAATTGATGATGTGAATCATAAAATTTAATCTTTACAGGGGCACCGTTTTTTGCGAGTTCCCATGAGCCTTCTGCATTAAGTGTTTTACCTGACTTGACTTCGTTGACTGAAGAATTTTCAAGTGAGTCATCCTTAGTTGTACTGGTTGAAAATGGTAATGAGCCTTGGACAAGCTTTTTGGTCTTACCATTGACTGTTTGGGTGGCTTTGAGGTATTTATACCAATAATCTGAAGGAACTAATTGAGATTTACTAGAATTAGTAAAAGTATATCGTAAAATCAAAACTTTTTTCCCGGCGGTGGCTGAAGCTGTCACATGATTTTCTGTAATTACAAACAAACCTTGTGGCGTCTGGAATTTTTGACCAGTTAAAGATGCTGTTTTTTTGATGACCTTTTTTGAAGAAGATTGGGCTTTTTTTGAACTAGTTACTTTTTCTTTGGTAGAACTTGAATTTGTTTGGTTACCACAGGCAACTAAATTGACGCTCAAAAGGCCTAAAGCAATAATTAAAGTAATTTTTTTAAGATTTTTCAAGATCTTGGATTACTCCTTTGATTGCTTGTTTAGTTCGCTGATGCTCATCGATAGCGTCTTTGGCTTATCTTTGACGACAATGATGGTACCTTGGCCAAGAAACTTCTTTTCGCCACTGTAGGCAATGTCATATTCTTTGGCTACAGCACCGGAATTTTGGAGACCCATGACATAAATTGTATCCTCGGTATAGTCATCGCTAAACACAAATGCAATAACTGGAGAAACTATAAGTTTATCAGTTTTCATTTGTTTCAGAGTTTTCCAGATGCCATCGATTACTGGTTGGGGAATGATTTCTTTAACTTCATCTGCTACACGTCGTTTTTTTGTAAATTCAAACAAAATAAGTGCCTCAATTCATAAGTATTTTTTTAAGAATAGCACATTTTTACCCGATTCGTCACGAAAATAGGATATGAACGGTCAATCTAGTTCTAAAAACTAGATGATCATGATATAATGAAGCTAACATCTATGGACGGGGTGAATGAAATGAGTGAATTAGAATCGTATAATCATTGGTTGAAAACAGTAAGAGAAGTTAGACTTCCACATTGGGATGAGTTGCCAAATTTTGATTTGTATATGGACCAGGTAGTGGCGTTGTTAACGGGATATACAGGACCATTGGGAATGGATCCGGTAACGCCAACGATGATTAATAATTATGTGAAGCAAAAAGCGGTGGTAGCACCGACTAAGAAAAAATATCAGGTGATGCAGGTAGCGGATATTTTGTTGATTACGTTGTTGAAGCAGTCGTTTCCGATAGTGGTGATTAGATCGGGGATTGACCGAATAACGGCGACGGATTATCCAAAGCAGGCATATGATCGGTTTATTGATATTGTGAATCAGAAGATTGCACGAATCGGGATGGAGCATACGACGACGGTTGCGAAGAATTTGGCGGAACAGTTGATGCAGGTGACATCGAATATGATTGTGGATCAGGTGCAAACGGGTGAGTTGATCCGCTTGTTGCAAAAGTCAGTGGAGCATAAGCCGACTAAATTAAAGTGAGCGAGGCAAAACGATAAGAGGGAGAATATAAATGTGCCGTAAGCGGGGGAAATCCCCGCAGTAGGCATGCTTATATTCTCCCTCTTGTTTTGCCGAGCTGTCCTAAAAAAGTGAGTGGCACAAGTCGGGAGCAATTAGAAGATAAGCGAGATGGAGGCGGGATCGCGATCCCACTGGAAGCTTGTTTATCTTCTAGTTGCTGACTTGAGGAACTGTCCTAAAAAAGTGAGTGGCACAAGTCGGGAGCAATTAGAAAATAAGCAAGATGGAGGCGGGATCGCAATCCCGCTGGAAGCTTGTTTATCTTCTAATTGCTGACTTGAAAAACTGTCCTAAAAAAGACAATTAATTCCCACAATTGGACCGTTCCATTTCATAACTAAATACCTCCCATAAAGGTAACAGTTCTACCAATTTTTAGAAAGTTTGTGAAGTAAGCGATTACTTTTTGTGCTTAATTTCACAAACAATATTAATATCAGTCATTTTGAAGAGATGAATTATTCACAAAGTCCAAATCCTTTGATAGCATAGGAAACAATGATTTCTATCAATTTTAGATTATGTAAACAATTGGCATTTACAAAAGAATATTAGAAAGATACAATTATAATTGTGAAGCGAATAACATACTCATTCTGAGAGGAAGAATAATATAATATGATTAAAGATTTGGATAACAAGAAGGAAATTGATGAACCACAAGTAATGGTCAATGAACTTGTTAAGAAAGCTCATATTGCTTTAGATCGTCTCAGTGTCATGGATCAAGAACAAATTGACAAGATTGTGCACGCAATGGCAGAAGCTGGCTACCATGCTCGTCAAAAGCTTGCAAAAATGGCGGTTGATGAAACTGGTCGTGGGGTTTATGAGGATAAAGTTATTAAGAACCAATTCGCAACTAAAGATATTTATAATTCAATTAAAAATGATCGTACGGTTGGTATCATTACGGATGATAAAGAAACTGGTCTTATGAAAATTGCTGAGCCGGTTGGTGTAATTGCGAGTGCCACACCTGTTACAAATCCAAGTTCAACTGTATTTCACAATGCTTTGTTGGCAATTAAAACACGAAACCCAATCGTATTTGCTTTTCACCCATTTGCTCAAAAGACATGTGTTGAAACTGGTAAAGTCATTGCTGAAGCTGCTGTAAAAGCTGGAGCTCCCGAAGACTGTGTTCAGTGGATTACAAAACCAAGTATGGCTGCTACCACTGATTTAATGAACCATGATGGGATCGCCACGGTTGTCGCAACTGGTGGTGCCGGGATGGTTAAGTCAGCTTATTCAACAGGTAAACCGGCTTTAGGTGTTGGTCCTGGTAATGTACCAGTATACGTAGAAAAATCTGCTAACCTCAAACAATCACTGGATGACATTGTTTTGTCTAAGTCGTTTGATAACGGGATGATTTGTGCATCTGAATCCAATATGGTAGTTGACGCTGACATTTATGATGATGTCAAAAAAGGTTTGAAAGAGCGTGGTGCTTATTTTGTAAAGCCTGCTGATATGGAAAACTTTGAGTCAACTGTTATGAATCGTGAAAAAGAATCTGTTAACCCGAAGGTTGCTGGTCAATCAGCTTATGCAATTGCTCAGTGGTCTGGCATTGAGGATTGTCCAGAAGATGCCAAATTCCTTGTCGCCGAAATGCCTAGTCTTGGTGGTGATTACATTCTTTCTCATGAAAAGTTATCACCAGTTTTGACAATGGTTAAAGCAACTAATCAAGATGATGCCATTCATTTAATGAAACGGGGACTAAATCTTGGTGGTTTAGGTCATACTGTTGGCTTGCATACTGAAGACGACGAGCTAATTACCAAGTTTGCCTTGCAGATGGATGCCTGCCGAATTTTAATCAATACGCCAACTTCTCAAGGTGCAATTGGTTACAAATACAATAACATCACACCTTCTTTAACATTGGGCTGTGGATCATGGGGCAAGAACTCCATTTCTCATAACTTGGAAGACTGGGATCTATTGAATATTAAGACAGTTGCAAAACGTTTACCAAAATTACGTCATGAAAGTTTAGATTTCTAAAAAAGTTTGTTTAAAAATAACGTCTGTTTTGCTGAAAAGCTAATTTCGGTATAAAACGGGCGCTATTTTTTTGAACAGCGATAAATGGATAACGCTTTCTGTTATAATCGAATTAGAAACTCATATTAAATTAAAAAGGTGGGATTTTATGTATTACTTTTTAAATACGACAATTCCTTTAAATAAATCTGGTATCGAACATGCTCAAATTAAACGAGTAAATTTGTTTAACGATAGTGGTGTTGCAAACAAAATTGTTACACGAAATTTTGAAGTGGATTTACATCATAATTTAGAAGTTGCCGGAATTTCTGAAGAAAATCATATTAATTTATTTGAATTTTTGCAGGGATCTGGGGATTTTAAGCCGCGCAAATTCACAGCTAAAGACGTTAAATTACCTCATGGTTGTAAGCTACGTGGAGATAAAGGTGCGGCAACATATACGGCCAAGGATTTAAAAGGAAGAATCACTGTTCGGATTGAGCCATGGAGTGATCATGACGCACAGGTTCAAGTGGTCACTTACTTTGATTATGCCGGCAACCTTTTACGACGGGAAAGATATGATCACCGTGGGTTTAAGTCAATTGCTGAAATTCACAACCCGCAAGGTGGGGTAAGCAGTGAACAGATTTTTTCTCCCGAAGGCAAACTTGTATACGAATCTTTCTACTTTAATGATGGGCAAGGGAAAGTTCAAAACTCCTTGCTACGGGTAGTTGATTTTCACGGCCAAGATTATGAATTTACAGGGTTAAAGGGTCTACAACGGTTCTTCTTTGATCAACTCAATAAGGTTGATGATGGCCATAATATCTTTATTTCTGATCGGGCAGTTGAAACTGAGTGGGCGTTGTTACACATGAAGACTAAGGCATATAAAGTCTTATTTCTACATAATGCGCACACTGCAGATCCGAACAACCCAATGGACCCCGTGTTGAACAATAATTTTGAGTTCTCACTGGATAATTTTTACGATTGGAATGCGGTGGTGGATTCCACCCATCGTCAAACTGCAGATGCCAAATTACGTTTTGATGCTAAACGCACACCAATATTTACGATTCCGGTTGGGATTGTGACCAACGAACTGATGAAAAAAGATAAGGTTCGTTTTACGGATCGGACGTTGGGTAAAATTATTGTTGTTGCGCGTCTTTTCCCAGAAAAGCGTTTAGATCATTTGGTCAAGGCGTTTGCAATTGTGCATAAGAAGTTGCCACAAACGACACTTGATTTCTGGGGCTATGGTGACGGAAAAACAGATAAAGCACTGGAACAACAAGTTAAAGAGCTGAAATTGGATGATGCGGTTCAGTTTAAAGGATACACACCTAATATTGGTGAAATCATGGATAAAGCTCAGGTCTCGGTTTTGACCAGTCGGGTTGAAGGCTTTGCTCTTGCCGTTTTGGAGGCTCAATCACATGGATTACCAGTTGTTGCCTATGACATTCCGTATGGGCCTTCTGATATTATTGAGGATGATTTTAGCGGAAAATTAGTTAAAGATGGCGACTACAAGGCGTTTGCGAAGGCATTGATTGCCCTTATGGAGAATCAGGATACGTTACAAAAGTATAGTGATAATGCCTATGTTAGTCGTGAACGTTTCAGTGAAAAGGCGATCTGGAAAGCATGGCAACAATTAATTACTGATGCAGATCGTTTCTTTAGCGAAGATTTAAAAAATGGGGAGGCGAAGTAGATGATTTACTTTTTAAATGAATATTTAATGGGTTTAAATTCCGGCGTTGAATACACTGAAATTAGCCGAATTCACCTTTTCAATAATAATCATGTGGATGCCAAGATTGTGACGCGAGATTATAATCAAGAGTTGCATCGAAACATGGATACACTAGGATTAGCAGACGCTGACGTTGTGAATATGTTTGACTTTTTCCAAAATGCGGAACATATTGAAAAGCCAAAGACACTTAAAACTGTTGATTTGAATCTTCCCAAAGATTACGAAATTGATCAGGGCGCTGATTTTAGTCGTGTGTACGATGGCGACCGAGTCGTCGGGGATATCTACTTTGCCAGTGGTACTTTTGGGCAAGTTTCTCACATCAATTATTATGATGCGTATGGCCATACTGCCAAAACCGAGTTTTATGATTGGCGTGGATTCAAATCGATGGACAAATACTTTGGGCCAACGGGTAATGCTGTTGCTGAATTTATGTTTACACCAGAAGGCAAACGGGTTTACGAGTCCTACTATATGAATGATGCCAATGGAAATCCTGTAAATTCATTATTGAAGTTGATTGATTATAAGGGTGAAGATTATAATTTTGATAATCTCGATGAACTATTTACATTTTTCTTAGATGAATTAAATCGAAGAAGTGGCAGTCATCAAACTTTTATTGCCGATCGCCCAGCGCAAACCAATTTGCCCATGTTAAACATGGTGACACTGGCACACAAATACGTATCATTGCCAATTGTACACGCCGTTAATCCACAAGAACCCGTTCGCAGTGCATTTGATCCATCATATGAACCAGTGTTTGGGGCTCGAATTGGCGAATTAGATGGTATTATTGTGATGACGGAAGCACAAAAAAAGGACTTGGCGCAAAAATTAAATCATACACAAACCCCAATTTATGTTATTCCGGGAACAACCGTTTTAAATGCAACACGTAATGAAGCACATGTGGCCCACAGAAGTCGTGTGGCTGATCGCTTACTGTACGTTGGCCGGTTATCCTCAGAAAAACGAATTGACCGTTTAATTCGGAGTTTAGCGATTGTAAGTAATAAAATTCCGAACGTGACGTTGGACCTTTATGGTTATGGCAGTCCGCAAGATGTGGATGGCTTGAAGAAGTTGGCACAAGATTTAAAAGTAGACAAACAAGTGAATTTTCGCGGGTTTGTTTATGATTTGAGCCCAGTCTATAATCAAGCCGAACTCTTTGTCAGCGCCAGCGGGTCAGATGCCATGCCACTGGCGATGATTGAAGCCATGTCACATGGGCTTCCAGCGGTAGCTATTAACAGTAATTATGGACCAAGTGAGATCATCAAAGATAAAGAAAACGGTCGGTTGATTGAAGAAGACGATGTGGATGAGTTCTTGTTCAGTCGAGCTATCATTGATTTGTTAAGTGATCCAGATGTCTTAGAAAAATACAGTGAAAAAGCATACGAAATTGGCGACCGTTATTCAGAAGAAAACGCAATGAAGAGCTGGCAATCAGTTTTAAAGAATCAAGAATAAGTAAATTTTCTAAAAAAAGATTAGGATCACCTTTTTGAAGATCCCAAGCCAAGATAGGCCTGGTTTCAAGAAGATGATGCTAATCTTTTTTACTGAATAAGACTAAAATTTTATGATAATTTTCGAATTATCAGTTACTTAATTGCACTAAATAAATCGTTAAACGCTTCCGTCATGGTTGGATGGGAGTAGATTTGATCTCGCAATACTTCATAATGAATATGTTGATGCATCGCTAATGAAATGGTGTTGATCAATTCTTGTGAATCTTCACAATATAATGTTGCACCTAAAATTTCGTGAGAGTCAGGCGAAACTAGGACCTTTAAATATCCGGTTGTGTTTCCTAAAACATGAGTCTTGGGAACAGAAGCTGCCGCAATTTTTCCGACTTTATAGGACACATTTTGGGCCTTAGCTTGTTCTTCGTTCAACCCAATTGTCGCAACTGGAGTATCCAAAAAGACAACATGAGGAACTAATTCTTGTTCCGCTAAAGTACGTTTGCCTTCGCCAACTAATTGGTCAAGCACGATGCGATAATCATCTAGTGAAATATAAGTGAACTGCGCACCGCCGCGGACATCACCCATTGCCCAGATGTTTTTGATATTGGTTTGAAGGTGTTCATTTACCACAACGCCACGGTGGTTGGTTTCGACACCAGCTCTGTCTAGTCCCAAGTGATCAATGTTTGCTCGACGGCCAGTTGCAACTAAAATTGTGTCCACTGAGAGCTGGCGTGCTTGACCATTTTGAGTGAAACTGATGCGAGCCCCACCAGCATGATCTTCAATTTGGTCAATTTTGGCATTGAACTCAAACTGAACATCTTTTTTAGCCAAGTTTTGTTTAACTTCTGTGGCCAATTCCCGTTCATCACGGGGCATAAACTTATCACCGGCATCTAAAATTGTGACTTTAGATCCGAAGTTGGCATAAATCGATGCGAATTCTAGTCCAATATAACCGCCACCAATTATGGCGAGATGGGTTGGTAAACGCCGCTGGTCCATTAAACTTTCACTAGTTTTGACGAATTTGCTTTCTTGAAGCCCTGGAATATTCGGTAAAATTGGGGTGCTACCTGTATTGATAAAAATGCGTTCGCCAGAGATTTCATCTGTTTTGCCATTTTTGTAAGTGACTTTAAGTTGGGTAGCACTTTCAAATTCTGCACGCCCATTTAAAACAGTCACGGTTGATTTGTCAGAAATCTTATGAAGATTACTTTCACGCAAAGTGCCGGTAACGTCATTTTTGTTAATAATGGCATTCAAATAGTTTTTTTGCGCATTTCCTAATTGGTTGTTCTGGGAACTTGTCAATAACGTTTTAGTGGGAATACAAGCAACGTTAATGCAGGTTCCACCATACATTTTATCTGAAACTTCAATCATAATAACGGATTCGCCGTGGGCTGCTAGAGCTCCGGCAAGTGTTTTGGCTGCTTTACCAAACCCAATAAAAACGTTTTTTGCTGTAATCATTTTAAATCCTCCTATTGATGTGTATATGCATATCACTGTACATACATAGTAAATGTCTGTTATACTTTTTGTCAACGGATCTGTTTGAGGAGGAATAAAATGACATCAGTTTTAAAAAATTGTACGTACTTTGTCTCAAATCGGTTAGCAAGAGATACCGAAAAAATTGCCAAAAAAATTTATGAACTAACGGGGATGAATCCCACATATAGCTACGTATTAATGGCGATCGATGAGCAGAAAACAGTGTTATTACACGAGCTGGCCGATCAGATGGGTTACTCGCCATCCACAATGTCGCGATTTGTAGACACTTTAGTGAAAAAAGGCGTTATCAAAAAGCAATATGATTGGCGAAAAGTCACATTATCATTGACGGAATCTGGTAAAGCGATGGTTAAAATTTCCCATGCCTGTTTGGCAAAGATGGACGAAGCTACTTGTCAGTTGTTTGGGAGCGCGGAACAACGAAACGTCGTTGTAAATTCTTTGAATGACTGGACGAAGACAATTGAAAAACAGATCAAATGAGCGAGTCATTTGGTCTGTTTTTGTTATTCCGTTAAATCAGAAAAAGTTGCGTGGACTAATTTTTTAAGATCGTTTGCGTCAATTTTGATCGAGCGACCAATTTTTCCTGAAGAAACAATAATTTCACCCTGTTTTTGGGCAATATCAGAAATATAGATTGGGAAATGTTTGGTTTCGTAAATACCGATTGGGGTATTTGCACCGTGTTCGTATCCGGTTGTTTTGACCAATTCTTTAAGTGGAATCATGCCAACTTTTTTATTACCAGATGCTTTTGCAAGTTTTTTATAACTAAGATGTTCATCGATTGGTAGAACGCCAACCAACGGACCACTCTTATTACCGGTTAAAGCAAGGGTTTTATAAATGCGATGTTCGTCTTCTTTAAGATGGTCAACCTGAAGCTGTTCAACGTCGCCTTCTTGCTTGGTGGGAAAAATGATTTGTTCATACTTCATATTAGCTTTGTCTAGAATTTTTTCAACGAGTGTTTTATCAATTTTATTTTTCTTATTTTTTTTAGAAATGATGTTCACCTTCCTAGATTTCATTTTAGCATAAGTCAGTAAGAGACGTGGATATGCTATAATCTAAAGTATAAATAAACGATAAGTTAAAGAGGTGGCGCGTGTTGGCTGATTTGGTGTACAAAACAATTTTAAAAGATTTGGAAAAACGAATCTTCGATAACGAGTTCCCGGCAAAGAAATTGCCAGATGAGCGAACCCTTACCAGTCAGTATGGCGTGAGTCGAAGCTCCATCAAACGGGCTTTGAACGTTCTTGCAAATGAAGGGATCGTGTTTAAAAAACGTGGTTCTGGTACATTTGTGAATCCACTTTATCTGAAAAATCGGTCCTTGTTTAACTATGAGGGTTCCAATTTGGGTGTGACTGACAGTATGCGTGCAAATGGCAAGAGGCCAGGCATAAAAGTATTGGACTTTTCCGTCATTCCAGCTACTAAAGAAATGCAAACGGATCTCTTTTTAGCTTCAGAGGATTTTGTGTACCGAATTCGCCGTTTACGGCTTTTGGACGACCAACCAGTGATGATTGAAACAGGATATATTCCGATTAAGATTGTACCGGAGTTATCACGAACAATTGTCTCGGGTTCCATTTTTAATTATTTAGAGGATAAAAAGAATCAGACAGTCACAAAATCATTTTTGTCGATTGAGGCGCAACCGTCTACAAAAGAGGACCAAGAACTTCTGAATTTAAGTTCTAATGAGCCAGTGGGAGTGATGTCAGGCATCTTTTTCTTAGATGATGGAACACCGTTTGAACTATCAAATATGCGTTTGCACTACAAATATATGAAATATAATGCGTTAGTGGAACTGAAATAAACAAGTTATGTAAAAATTGAAGAATTGACACTTGCTGATTAATCACAATAGATGTGATTAATCTTTTTTTCGGTTAAAATAGAATTCAAATGAGGCGGTAGTTTATATAGATTCGGAAAGGTTTAAAAATGTACCCACAGCGTGTCAGCCTGTTTTCTAATCTAAAAATGATGCTTACAAATACAAAGCATAATTTTTAAAATTGGACCGTATCAATTTTCAAATTAGTTGACCATCACGATAAATCGGGTTATTATAGTGATGTATTCGATAACAAAACTTAAAAGTTAACGTTTGAAAGGAGCACTACAATGGCTGTTGATTATTCATCAAAATCATATTTTGAAAATCTAGATAAATTTTGGCGTGCAGCAAATTATCTGTCAGTGGGGCAACTTTATTTGAAAGACAATCCTTTACTTAAACGTCCGTTAAAAAAGGATGATGTAAAAGTTCATCCAATTGGACATTGGGGCACAATTTCTGGACAAAATTATCTCTATGCCCATTTAAACCGAGTCATTAATAAATATAACTTAAACATGTTTTACGTTGAGGGACCAGGTCATGGTGGCCAAGTAATGGTTTCTAACTCTTATTTAGATGGTAGTTACACTGAGGTTTATCCTGAAATTACAGAGGATGAAACCGGTATGAAGAAACTGTTTAAACAGTTTTCATGGCCAGGTGGTGTGGCTTCTCATGCCGCTCCTGTTACTCCTGGTTCTATTCATGAAGGTGGCGAGCTTGGCTATTCGCTTTCTCATGGAACAGGAGCAATTTTAGATAATCCTGACCAAATTGCGGCGGTTGTTGTTGGTGATGGTGAGGCTGAAACTGGCCCATTAGCAACTTCATGGCAATCAAACAAATTTATTAATCCCATTAATGATGGGGCTGTTTTACCGATTCTGGATATTAATGGCTATAAATTAAGTAACCCAACGTTGTTTAGCCGGATGTCTGATGAAAAAATTAAGCAGTACTTTGAAGGCCTAAACTGGAATCCTATTTTCGTTGAGGTTAAAGATCAAGGAATCGAAAAATTGAATTTAGAAATGGCCAAGGCAATGGACTCAGCTGTAGAACAAATTTTGGCTATTCAAAAACATGCGCGTGAAAATAACGATCCAACGCTGCCAAATTGGCCAGTAATTATTTTCCGTTCACCAAAGGGCTGGACTGGTCCTAAGACTTGGGATGGCGCGGTTATTGAAGGTACGTTCCGTGCTCACCAGATTCCAATTCCTGTTGATCAAGCCGACATGCAACATTCCGATGCACTGGTAGATTGGTTGAAATCTTATAAACCTGAAGAACTATTTGATGAGAACGGCAAACTCAAACCAGAAATCGCCGCTATTGCACCAAAGGGTGATAAACGAATGGCTGCCAATCCAATTACGAATGGTGGCGTTAAGCCACATGATTTACGTTTGCCAGATTATCGTAAGTATGCGGTTGACACGACTAAACGGGGTCAAAATGTCAAACAAGATATGATTGTTTGGTCAGATTATCTTCGTGATGTTATTAAGTTAAATCCTGAAAACTTTCGGATGTTTGGTCCAGATGAAACGATGTCAAACCGCCTTTATGGCTTGTTTGAAACCACAAATCGTCAGTGGATCGATCCAATTAAGAAGGATTGGGATGAAGATCTTGCTCCTGCTGGTCGAATTTTGGATGCCCAACTCTCTGAACATCAAGCTGAAGGTTGGCTCGAAGGCTACACGTTGACTGGACGGCACGGAATCTTTACAAGTTATGAGGCATTCTTAAGAGTTGTGGATTCCATGTTAACACAGCATTTCAAGTGGTTACGTAAGGCTAGTGAGTTGAAATGGCGAAAAGATTATCCATCTTTGAATGTTGTTTCAACTTCCACGAGTTTCCAACAGGATCATAATGGTTATACCCATCAAGATCCAGGAATTTTGACCCACATGGCTGAAAAGAAACCTGCATTCATTCGTGAATACCTACCAGCTGATGCCAATTCGTTATTGGCAGTTAGCCCATTAATTATGAATGATCGAGAAAAGGTCAATGTTTTGGTCACATCTAAACAACCACGACCACAGTTTTATTCCATTGAGGAAGCAGAAGTGCTTGCTAAAAATGGTTTAGGAATTATTGATTGGGCAAGTACTGATCAAGGCACAAAGCCAGATATTATCTTTGCGGCTGCGGGTACAGAGCCTAACATGGAAAGCTTGGCAGCAATTAACATTTTGCATGACAATTTCCCAGACTTGAAGATTCGATTTATTAATGTGATCGACTTACTCAAGTTACAAAGTCCGAAAGTCAATTCACGTGGATTGTCTGATGAAGAATTTGATCACTACTTTACCAAAGATACTCCTGTAATCTTTGCTTTCCATGGTTACGAAGATTTGATCAAGTCCATTTTCTTTGATCGCCATAATCACAACATTCATGTGCACGGTTATCGTGAAGATGGTGACATTACAACCCCATTCGACATGCGGGTGGTTAACCAACTAGATCGCTTTGATTTAGCTAAGGAAGCCATTACAGATGTCCCTGAATATGCAGAAAAGGGAGCCGACTTTATTCAGAAAATGGATAACAAGTTGGTCGAACATTATAATTATATTCGTGATAATGGTGATGATCTTCCTGAAGTTAAGGATTGGACTTGGAGACCCTTAGACTAAAAGTTAGATATTGTTTTGACAAAAACTTGAATTATGCGCAACAAAAGTCTTGGTGATAAATTAACCAAGGCTTTTTTGCGATAAAAATAATAAAGATTTGAATAATATGCACCAACTATAAGTATTAGTTGAATATTTTATAAGAATTTATTATAATATGGGCGTAAATATTGAACGCCGAAATGATAGCATGGCGTATTGTTAATAGAAAAAATTAAATAATCAAGATTAAAACGATGGTTGGACGGTGATCAGGTGGTACCGATGGTAGGGAAGAAATTTGGACGATTATTGGTTGTACAGCGGGCAGGAAGTAATCCGGCCAATGGCAATGTAAGGTGGTTGTGTCAGTGTGAATGTGGTAATAAAGTGGTTGTGGATGGATATTCATTGCGCTGTGGGCAAACTAAAAGTTGTGGCTGTTTGAAGCGTGAAATTTCTAAACAAAGTAGTAAGTGTAATCCGGCGTTTCAAAAGAATGTGGGTAAAGCCACTAATTTAGTAAATAAAGATGGCATTAGTTTTACATCTAGTAAGTTTACGAAACGAAATAAGAGTGGCGTGATTGGTGTGTCTTATGACAAACAGTCTGATTCGTGGTACGCCCATTTAATGATTGATTATAAATATGTGTTATCAAAAACGTTTAAACACTTTGAAGATGCTGTAGCAGCACGTAGAGAAGCTGAAAAAAAGTATTATGGCAAAAAGTTGGATAACTAGAAAAAGCGGACGAAGAGTTAGTTGTAAACTCTGTCCGCTTTTTCTTGCTGATTAATTTTCAAAAAAACCTTGGTTTTTCAAAATAGATAGAATTTCGGAACGTTTCTTAGGACTTACTTGCATGTCATGAATGATATGATGTCTGAAGGTCTCATTACGAGTGTTTGAATCGCGATGTGTATAATAAGACTGAATAGTTTGATCATAGGCATCTAATGTTTGTTTATCTGGTTCTTGATAATGGTTTTCAAAATGGACACTTTCAAGTGGCAAGCGGGGTTTCAAATTTGGCTTCTCATCAGGGTAGCCAACAGCGATTCCAAAGACGGGAAAAGTTAGTTTGGGTAAGTGAAGAAGATCAATTACTTGTTGGGCGTCATTTAATATGCTGCCAAGGATTACGGCTCCAAGTCCCATACTTTCGGCAGCAGTTACAATGCTTTGGCCAGCCAACGCAGCGTCGTCAAAAGCGGCCAAACTGCGATCACCATCATGGAGTAATTTGGTATTTTCATGTGCCTCTTCTCCAATAAATTCATTGCGATGTTGATCGGCAATCATAATGAATAAATGGCCGTTACTTTGTGTAAATGGATAGGTAGTAATTTCGGCAAATTGCTGTTTTAATTGAGGATCGGTGACGCTAATCACGCTGAATTGTTGCATGAACATACTTGAAGATGTTCGTTGAGCAGCAGTTAACAAGGTTTGAATGGTGTCACGATCTAAAGACTGGTTTTTAAAACGGCGAATTGACCGATGGTGGGTTAATAAATGTAAGGTTTCGTTAGTTGTCAAAATTATCAAACTTCTTTCTAGTAGGATTGTTTTTTAGTTGAAAATGTTCTGGAATCGGTGCAGTAATTGTTTTTACTTCGCTAGAAAACGGCAACGGAAAGCTGATTTTCCACGAATGTAAGGCTAAACGCTGCCCGGAGTGATATTCGGGATTATACAAAGGATCGCCAACGACGGGATGGCCCAAACTGGCAAAATGCACCCGAATTTGATGTGTGCGACCCGTATGTAATTGAATTTCCACGAGCGAATGATGAGCTGACATTTGGATTACGTGATAACTGGTTTTAGCCATCGCGGCATTGGTGCCATTTACCACGCGCTGACGTTTGTCAAAAAGGGTTTCGCCAATTGGCAGGGAGATTTCACCGTTGGGGACTGAAAACTGGCCCTGAACAACCGCAAGGTAGGTTCGATGGACCTGTTTGGTTTTGATTAATCGATTGTAAATAGGAATTAAAACGGGATTCTTGACTACTAGAATAGCACCACTGGTTTGTTGATCCAAACGATGCACATTGTAAGGATGAAAAGGAGTGCCCTTTAAATGAGCAGCTAAATGGTTCATCAGACTGCCAATTTCATTTGGTTGGTTTGAATGCGTTTTAACCCCATTGGCTTTGTTGGCAATGATAAGATCCTCTGTTTCAAACAAAATATCTAAATTTGCGGCACTGTCTGGTAAAAAGCTTGGAATTGGGGTCGAAAAGTTTGCCGAATCAAAACTGAGATTGACTTGATCGCCAGCCTTGACGGCAGTGTTGATTGATTGATAGTGACCATTTATAAGGATCGAACGATTGATACGCAAAAAATGCACTTCTTTTCGTGAAAGTGCCCAATTGTGTTGCAATAAGTTTCGGATAGATGTGGTTTTAAAACTAGGTGGAAGAACGCGTTGATATTGCCAATTCATGATGTCTCACTCCATAACAAAAAGGCCCAAACAAATGAATTGTTTGGCTGGCCTTTTGAATTTAAGGATTAGTGTTTATTTTGACTCCGGTTTGACAACTAACACATCGCAAATGGCGTTACGACTGACGTAGGTTGCTACAGAGCCGACCATTAACCTTTCTAATGCGTTTAAACCAGTTGAACCGATCATGATAAGTTCGTTGTGGTGATCTTTGGGAAACTCAGTTGCAATAACGGGTTTAGGATTACCAAAACGAACGTGGACACTGACGTCTGAGAGGCCGGCATCTTCGGCTTGTTTCTTTAGTTCGGCTAAGCGTTTTTGAACGTCTTCAGAGAGTTTGTAGATGACGTCACCGCTGACGGCACCGCCATAGGTATCACTGAATTGATTGACTTCAAGTACGTTTAGGATGTCAAGATGGGTGTCATCGCGTTTGGCGACCTCAATGGCCTTTTTCAAGACGGTGTCTGTAACTTTTGATCCATCAATTGGAGCTAAAATGTTTTTATATTGTTGTAACATGTTACTCACCTTCCATTCTCATGGGTTCTTATGAATATCATATCATTATTTCGGAAAAATGTAAGTGTTTTAGTTCAAAAGTGGGCGAAGAGTAGCGATAGAAAGCAGAGAATAACCGTGACGTTAGTGGGATCGTAATCCTACGGTAGTCATGGTTATTCTCTGCTTTCTGCTACTCTGAGCCGTCCTAAAGCTCAGCGGAAACAAACAAGGCGAAGTGACGGAGACGGGATCGCAATCCCGCGGAATCGTGCTTAGCATTCACTTTCTGGCTTGCTGAGCCGTCCAAAAAGATGAGCAGAACCCTATATTTATTTAAATCGGGAATTTCTGTACACGGAAGCCACTTCTTTTTTTATAGTTTGGTCGCTAATACATAATGGGAACAGATTCCTTATTTATGATTACAGACTAGTTTTTTTCCCAGTCTCTTGCTTCAATACGTAGCTTTCAACCTTTAATTTTTGTGTTTAAAATGATAATAGAATTAATATTCTAATCATTTACAAATAATATTCATGGTGGTATTCTTCTTTTAAGCGTTAACCTAAAATAAATAGTACACGGTATTTATTCTCTAACAGCCGAGCTTTTTGACAAAATATTAGAATTTATAGTTCTAGGAGATATTAAAGAGTTGAGGAACAAAGTTTGGATTGAGAAAACAGGATCATATTTGAAATTTTGATATGGAGCGGAAGAAGGCGATTTTATGAATATACGCGAAATTTTTAAGTTGGTTCCCCAAAACAGGTACCTGTGGTTAGTTCTAAGCAAATTATACATGAGCGGCTTTAATTTATTTGTGTCAATAATGATTCAAGTTGGAATTACTATAGCTTTTGGGAAAAATATTTTTCAGTTATGGTATGTTTGGGCAGCACTAATTGCAGGATCGGTTGGTTATGGAATTATTTATTTTAATTATTCTATGTTATTGGAAAAAACCAAAAAGCACGTTAGCGAGACGGTGAGTTTAAAACTTATAAATAATGTAATAAGTTCTAGTCAGAGGCAAGAAGTGAAGGTAGTATGAAATCGTGTCCATGATTTCATACTACCTTCAGTTATCAGAATAGGAGGGCTAACATGACAGTAAAAGAAAAGAAATATTTAATTTCACTTTTTAAGAACAAATCTTTTGTTCCTTTATGGTTTGTTGGCATAATGGGAGCTATTTCTGAGTTTCTTTTAGCTTATAAACTAAATATCCTGATGAATTATTTAAGTGAAAAACAAGTTGACCAATTTTGGAAGAGTGCAATTTACTTAATTGGCCTTAGCTTAGTAATTGGAATATGCAAACTTTTCACTGTGAGTCAGCAGGGGAGGCTCAAACAGAAAATTGAATTTGATTTGTCTAACGACCTAATAAAAAATGTGTTTGTCAAGAAAACTATAAGTGTTGAAAAAATGGGAAAAGGTGGATGGATTACGATTCTCAATTCTGATGTTCCCTTACTATCGGGAGTAGTACCAGAAACGTTTACAAACCTTTTGATTGGTTTGAGTTCATTTTTGTCTGCTATAGTTTTTGGATTCTTATCATCGTGGATGTTAACTTGTTTTATACTCATTCTGAGTTTATTTTCCATGGCGATACCAAGATTAACCGGGAAATTAATAACGGTGACACAAGAGAATACGCAACATAGCAGAGAAGATATGCAAGAGATAATGTTACAAGTCTTCGGCGGGAGGAGCCTTCTGCGCTCATTTTTTGCTGAAAGGTTCGGTCTAAATCTTTTCAAAGAAAAGTATCAGAGATATACAAGGGATCAATTAATAAATGCAAAAAGTCAATGGCGAATGAATAGTATAAGTCTTGCTGCAGGATTTATTTTCGATGTTACGCCGTTAGTTTTTAGCATTTACTTAATTAGTGTTCATGCACTGACACTGGGACAATTTATGGGTTTTAATGTACTGAATGCGAATTTTACTTGGGCATTTTATCAGTTGCCTGGATTGTATGCTAACTGGGCTCGTCAAAAAGCTTCATTGAAACGAGTAGTGAAGTTTTTAGCTAGTGATCAGATTAAGCCAATCGATAATAATAATTTGCATAGTGTAAATTCATTTGGATTACAACGGGTATCTTTTCGTTATCCTAAAAATGAAGATTGGGTTTTAAAAGATGCAAGTATTTTCATTAATTTAAAAAATAGACAAAAAATTTTACTTGTAGGTGAGAGTGGTGCTGGTAAGACAACAGTTATAAAACTCCTGATGGGACTATATGAACCGAATTCAGGAAAAATTAGCGGGATTGGGATTGATGAAAATATTGAACAGAAGGTTAATCCTATCAGTTTAGTCTCTTACGTGCCACAAGAAACGGAAATTTTTTCCGACACTGTTAGAAATAACTTGTTATTGGGAAGAAAAGTACCTGAAGCAGAATTAAGCACAGTTATACAAAAGGTTGGTTTGAGATCTCTGATTGACGGTCTTCCGAATAAACTTGAGACACAAATTTTTGGAGGAGATAATATGAACTTATCTGCGGGGCAACTTCAAAAAATTGGGCTTGCACGTGCGTTGTTAGCGAAACGTCCACTGATAGTTTTAGATGAGCCCACAGCTAATTTGGATCAAACGAGCGAAAAAGATTTTTTAAGAGTTCTTAGTCAGTTACCTATGGGTATATTTATGATCTCCCATCGCGATTCGGTGGAGACTGACTGGTTAACAAAAAAAGTGTTAAAAAACAAAAAAATAGTCGATGCAATTTGAAAACGTT
>NZ_BJWE01000035.1 GCF_007990205.1 Pediococcus parvulus
CTGTTCAAAAAGCAGCTTAACAATTTGTCCAATTTTAAGGGTTCACTTCAGGCTAACGGATTATTTAATCTATTATTAAACTTTGTCACCGTCTTAAGCGGCTCTACACGGGAAGTCCTGTTCCAGCAGGGCTTCCTTTTTCTTACTCACATTATAGCATGACTATAACTGACTTTCGACTATTTTTAATCAGCTTTTTTAGCAGTTTTAATGTGACTAATCAATACTAATTTTCTTAATTGAACGGCCACCACGGAAATCGTTTAGTAATCCGTCTTTCTTCATGAGTATCGTAAGCCACTTAATGATTACCAGCTTGTTCACGCATCATTAGGGGGATCTGCGCACGAGAGACCAGACGAATATTTGCAACATAGGATCCTTTATGAGCAACAAGTGCCCAGTGCTGTTTAGAACTATATTGTCCGGTATAAAACTTTAGCCAACTACCACTCCCAAAAGGATCATCAGCTACAAACGCATCAACTCGCTGCGGGGTTTTAACAGCAGCAACATGTTTATTTTTACCATCACTATCAATGATAGTTGTCTTTTTTCTCTTCTCTGGGACCTGATTAGGGAGTACCGCATAACCATATTGAACTCTTAAAAAAGGATTGAAACGATCAATCCATTCATTTTGGCTAGCACGTCCGTATCCTAATACACTTAACCATAAAAATATAAGAATAAAGATCGCTGAAACAATCATCAAATAGCGTTTATACTTGTCTTTGTCTCGTACGTCCTGACTAATTTTGTTAACCATCAAATTTCCATCACCTTTAAGTAAAATATCTAGAGGAACAGCTAAAAATTCACTTAAATTTACTAATGTGTCTAAATTTGGATAACTTAAATTGTTTTCCCAGCGTGATAGCGTTTGACGTGTCACATGTAATTTATCAGCCAATTGTTGTTGGGTTAAGTGCAGTTCTTTTCTTCTTTTTCGTAACACATTAGCAAATTGCAATTTAATAGTCCTCCTTAACTTTTAAGATAGCAGAAATCTCATGAATGTAACGCAATTACCATGTTACATTCATGATTATTCGATCTTAATCGAGAAAAAATTGGCTTTTAACGCCAATTGAGCTTAATTTGATGTGTTTATTAGTAGCTTGAAAATATTTTTTCTCTGGTGTTATTTTCAAATTCTGTTTCGTGAATCTTTTAAGAAATTATAGCTGCTAATGCAGCACCAGTCCGAGAGTTTTTATCGTTTAGGCTATCTTTTGGATGACCTTCAAAACAAACTTGACCGCCGAATTTACCAGCATCGGGTCCCATATCGACTAACCAATCGGCTCGTGAAATTAATTTCAGATTATGTTCAATCAGAATTAATGTATTGCCCTTATCAACCAATCCTTCAAATAAATCGATCAATTGTTGAGTATCCTGTAAGTGCAATCCGGTTGTTGGTTCATCTAAGAAATAGATTCGGCCGGTATGATTCAATTCCATTGCTAACTTAACACGTTGCACTTCACCACCAGATAAAGTGGTCATCGACTGGCTAAGATTCAAATAACCAAGTCCAACTTGGTGGAGTAGACTAACCTTTTTGTAGATATCTGGCACATCTTTGAAAAACTCTAAAGTGTCGTTGATAGAAAGATTTAGAACCTCAGAAATATCTTTGCCATGATAAGTGTATTGTAGTGCTTCTTGGCTATAACGTTTCCCATGACACAACTCACATTCTTGAACGATTGGATCCATGAATGCCATCTCGGTGATCATTACACCTTTACCTTTGCAACGGGGACAAGCACCTTTACCGTTATAACTAAATAGTTGTGTTGAAACGCCATTGTTGGCTTTACTGAAAAGCTTTCGTAGAGGATTTAAAATGTTCAAGTAAGTTGCAGGTGTAGAACGAATATTCAAACCTACAGAATCCTGACTCAAATCAATATAGTCTTGATCAGAAACTTGTTGTTGGAAAGCTTGGACTAAAGTACTTTTTCCAGAACCTGCTGGTCCAGATATCACGGTCATTACACCTTGAGGGATTCTGGTAGATACGTCTTTTAAATTATGAGAAGTTACATGATTAACATTTAGCCAAGATTGAGGTTCACGAGGCTTTGGGAAAGTGATTTTTTCTCGTAGCATTTTACCTGTAATCGTATCTGACCGTAATAGTTCGTCGTAGGTACCAGTGAAAGTTACTTGACCACCATTTTTGCCGGCTTGTGGTCCCATTTCCACGACATAATCTGCTGTCGAAATAATGGCAGGGTTGTGATCAACTAGGATAATGGTATTGCCATGTTCCTTGAGCTTTTTTAAGGATTGGGTAATTAATTTAATATCGTGAGGATGGAGTCCTACACTTGGTTCATCGAGTACGTAAACTAAATCGGATAGGGAACTCGTCAAATATTTGGCAATTTTAATTCGTTGAGCTTCTCCACCAGATAGAGTATCAGTTCCACGGCCAAGGGAAAGATAACCTAAACCGATGTCGACCAAAGCTTGAATTTTACTATGTAGTTCACGCACCATTGTTTTAGCCTTGGGGTCCGAGATATTATCCAAAAATTTTAGGACACTTACTAAATCCATATCGCTGACTTCTGCAATATTTTTGCCAGCAATTTTACCAGTTAGAGCCTTTTTGTTCAGACGTGTTCCATGACATACTGGGCAAGGTTTTCGAGTGACAATCTTTGATAAGGCAGCTTCATGATGACGACCTGAGGCACTATGAATAACAGAGCGAAGCATACGTGGAACTAGTCCTTCATATAATGCCGTACGGCCCCAATTTGCCGGTGGATTTTTTAATTTTTGTTGCGGAGCGTGCATGAATAAATCATATTCTTCATCGGTGTAGTCTTTAATTTTTTTGTCTAAATCAAATAATCCACTGTTGCCATATTCCTTCCAACGCCAAGTTCCCGGTTGAAAACCGGCAAAAGTCATTGCACCTTCATTGAGTGATTTATTAGGATCAATTAATTGACGTTCATCTATGTCGTCAACAAAGCCTAATCCCTGACATTTTGGACACATTCCCTGAGGTAGGTTAAAGGAAAACCATTCAGAATACCCAACCCAAGGCTGTCCAATTCGAGAAAACATCAAACGTAAGACGGAATAGATGCCGGTGTAGGTTGCCAGAGTAGATCGAGAATTACGACCAATAGGCTTCTGTTCAACCACAATTGCCACTGGTAAGTTGTCAATTCGGTTCACTTCAGGTTGACCGTATTTAGGCAAATATTGTTGGGTGAAACTAGGAAAAGTTTCATTCAATTCACGTCGGGAAACAGCGGCTAATGTATCAAAAACTAAAGAGGATTTACCAGACCCAGAAAGACCAGCAAATACAGTCGTTTTATGCTTAGGAATATCTAAACTGACATCCTTTAAGTTATTTTCTTGAGCTCCATGGATAGAGATAGTCCCATCTGCAAATAAATCAGTCATAAAAACCTCCAACAGTAAATTTATAATTCCATTATATATAGAAATCTCGTTTAACAAAAATAATCGGGTCTAGAATTTTTGGTGTTGGAAAGTATCTCCATTCCAAAAGTACTAGGCCCTAATTTAAAAAGCCATTGATAATGGATCAAAAACGGCCACTAGGGTATAGGCTAGCGAATTTTTAGAAAGTGTTTGGCGCTGAAAAAACATATTTCCTAGTTTAAAAAGATGAAAATGAGTGGAATCGTCGCTAAGATGATTATGGTTGCACCCAATATAGTGCCAATGTATCAAGTGTTTTTGATGAAAAATACGGCGTACATGGCAAGACAAGTTTTGTGAAAAGCTTGTAAATTAAGGTGGTAACACGTGTAAACGTCCTTTGGATTAATTAATCCGAGGGACGTTTTTTATTTCTCATAGAATTTTGATTTAAATAAGAAAATGCAGAAACAGAAAGGAAGGTTTTATAAATGGAACAAACACGTAAATTTACATGGAAAGAATTAATTGTGGTGGCTTCAATGCTTTTTGAAATGTACTTTGGTGCAAGCAACTTAACATTTCCAGTGCAAATTGGTCAACAATCTGGTTCAGCATTTATCAGTTCAATTATTGGTTTTATCATTACAGGCACAATTTTACCTTTACTAGGTGTTGCCGCAATTGCAATTACCAGAACCCACGGTGTATACGAACTGGCTCAACCAATTGGTAAAACGTACGCTTTAATCTTCACGGTAATTTTGTATATTGCCATCGGTCCAGCATTCGCCACGCCACGAACAGCCACAGTGCCGTTTGAATTTGGAATTGCCACGCATGTGAGTGCTGCTACCGCACCAATCTGGCTTTTCATCTACTCCGCTTTTTTCTTCACCGGAGTTGTCCTTTTTTCAATTAATCGGCATAAAGTTGTGGACTATGTTGGCCGTTATTTAAACCCGGCTTTCATTATTATGGTTGTTATCTTGATTGCCGTTGCAATTTTCAAACCTATGGGCACGACAGCAGGGCAAGCTGTCACCGGTGCTTGGCGTAATGGTTCCATGACCAACGGAATTATTCAAGGCTATCAAACGATGGATGCCTTGGCATCTGTTGAATTTGGAATTGTTGTGATCACGGCAATTAAGGCTTTGGGTGTGAAAAAAGAATCAACAGTGGCTAATTTAACTGTCAAAGCGGGAATCATTGCTGCAAGTGCGATGGCCTTAATTTATGCCGGATTAGCTTACATTGGGGCAACAAGTCTTGGCCATTTGAAAATTGCGAATGACGGTGGGATTGCTCTTGGTCAAATTACCCAGTACTTCTTTGGAAATGCCGGTGTTTACATCTTGGCAATCATGGCAACCATCACGTGTATGACTACGGCTGTTGGGGTAACCACCTCGTTTGCGACTGCCTTCAGTAGTATGTTTCCTAAATTCGGGTATAAAACATATGTGATTATCGTTTCAGCAATTTCATTTGTAGTTTCTAACTTTGGCTTTGAAACTATTATTAATGCGGCGGTACCTTTCCTAATGTTTATCTATCCACTATGTATCACATTGATTTTGCTTTCGCTGGCATCCCCACTATTCCATCGTGCGAGAGTGGTTTACATTTGCACAACGATTTTTACCATCGTCCCAGCAATCGTCGATGGATTAAATGCAGCTCCTGCGTTTATTGCCAAATCAGCTTTTGTGGAAAGCTTAACTAGTTTTGAAAGTAAATATGTGCCATTCTTCTCCCAAGGGTTTGCGTGGCTAACCCCTGCCATCATTGGATTTGTGATTGGTATCGGAATTTATATCGTTCAACGCATCCGCGCAAACAGCGAATCATCTGTTAGCGAATCGGATTGGTCGTAGAACTGAATGATTTTGTGAGGCAAGTTGCTTAAGGGCAGCTTGTTTTTTTGATTATCTGATTTGCTCTGAATGGGTTTTCATGCTAAATTTATGATAACAAAATTAGAATCATTCAATAAATGAAATGGAGGACAAGCGAATGGAATACATACGTTTAATTGGTGTATTAGTTATTATACTGGGATTTGCATTCAAATTAGACACTGTGGCGGTCGTTTTGATTTCGGCACTGGCCACCGCATTAGCATCCGGAATCGATTTTACAAAATTTTTAGCGATTTTAGGGCAAGGATTTTTAGACAATCGGATGGTGTCCTTATTTTTTTTAACTTTGCCAATGATTGGCGTTATCGAACGCAATGGCTTAAAGGCATCTGCCGTAAATTTGATTCATCGTCTACAAAACTTAACCCCCGGGCGAATTTTTGATATCTATTTATTAATTAGAGAATTAGCCTGTGTTTTTGGAATTACCTTACAAGGGCAGGTCCAGTTTATCCGGCCTTTGATTAATCCAATGGCGCAAGCAGCAGCGAGTGTTGAAGCAAAACTCACACCAAAAGATGTCGATCGAATTAAAGCACGATCGGCGGCTACAGAAAACTTTGGAAATTTCTTTGCGCAAAACTTGTTTGTTGCATCTGGTGGTGTGTTATTGATGGCGAGCACCATGAAATCTTTAGGGTATAAAGTCGATCCGACGGGAATTGTTTTATATTCCATTCCAGTTGCCGTGATTACATTAGTCCTAGTATTTGTATATAATCGCTTATTTGATCGCCAGTTTACAAAGAAGGGACGTGTTGACCATGACTAGTTTAATCAATAATATTTTAACGTTCCTATACATGTTAATTGGAGTTGGTTTTTTAATTGCTGCAATCGAATCGTTTCGAGACAAAACGAATTCGACTCGTTATGGAACTGGATTGTTTTGGACTTTGTTTGCAGTTATTTTTGCCCTAGGTCAATGGCTTCCTAATGCATTAGTGGGCGCATTTTTATTGGTGATCGGCTTACTGTCTCTTTTAAAACAGGTCAAGGTGGGCCATATCAAAGAAATTAATGTTAAAACAGCTGAATCTGCGGCCTTGCGATTAAAGGGGTGGATTTTCCTGCCAAGCATTATCTTGGCTGTGACTGCTATTTTGGTAGCCCAATTCACACCGTTTGGCGGACAGGTTGGAATCGGCGCTGCAGCAATTCTTTCATTAATTGTGGCGGTTGTTTTGACCAAATCAAGTGGAAAAGCCGTTTTTGACGATACGCAACGCATGGTACGTTCGGTTGGCTCGGCCGGAGTTTTGCCGCAGTTATTAGCTACATTAGGAGTGGTTTTCACAGCTTCTGGCGTAGGTAACGTGACGGCACATGCGATTTCCAGTGTTTTTCCGGTTGGCAATCATATGCTGGGCGTTGTCCTGTATTGTGTGGCAATGGCTGTGTTTACGATTATTATGGGTAATGCGTTTGCGGCATTCGCAGTTATCACGGCTGGAATTGGGATTCCATTCGTGGTTGCGCAAGGTGGATCAGCAGTGGTTGTGGCGGCACTCGGAATGACGTCTGGTTATTGTGGGACGTTGATGACGCCAATGGCTGCAAACTTCAATACGTTGCCGGTGGCGTTAATGGAAATGAAGGATCCGCTGGGTGTCATTAAACAGCAGGCACCAATTGCAATTCCTATGTTAATTATTCAGATTTTATTGATGTATGTGTTAGCATTTTAAATTTAAGGAGGATATAAAAATGAAAATTCTTGTGACTGGGTTCGATCCGTTTGGTGACGACAAAATTAATCCGGCGATTGAAGCTGTGAAACGTTTGCCAGATGAAATTAAAGGTGCGCAGATTGTGAAAATTGAAATCCCCACAATTTTTGGCAAGTGTGCAGATGTGACGCATGCGGCTATTTTAAAGGAAAAACCAGATTATGTTTTGAGTATTGGCCAAGCTGGCGGTCGTTTTGGATTGACGCCAGAACGGGTAGCAATTAATTTTGATGATGGACGGATTAAGGATAATGCGGGCTATCAGCCACTAGGAACGCCGGTTCATGAAGATGGTCAAAATGCGTATTTTACGCAATTGCCGGTGAAGGCGATGGCTAGGGCGATTAGGGTGGCAGGTTTGCCAAGTAGTGTGTCGACAACGGCTGGAACGTATGTATGTAATCATATTATGTACCAGGTACAGTATATGATTGATAAGGAGTTTCAGGAATTGAAGGCTGGATTTATGCATATTCCGTTTTTACCGGAGCAGGTGACAAGCAGGCCAAATACGCCTTCATTGAGTTTGACAGATGATGTGAAGGGAATAACGGCGGCAATTGCAGCCATTGTGGAGCGTGATGGCAAGGCTGATATTGAGACGGTGGAGGGCCACGTGGCATAAAGTGAAAGTGCGCGAGGCAAAACGGTAAAAGGCAGAATATAAGCACGATGGAGACGGGATCGCAATCCCGCAGGAATCGTGCTTATATTCTGCCTTTTGTTTTGCCGAGCGGTCCTAGAGCTCAGTGGAAAATAGCAGGCGCGGATGGCGACGTAGGCGGGATCGCAATCCCGCAGGAATCGTGCTTATATTCTGCCTTTTGTTTTGCCGAGCGGTCCTAGAGCTCAGCGGAAAGCAGCGGGAACAATGCTTATGGTTCACTTATTGATATTAATAATCATCCTAAAAAAGTGAATGAAAAAAGCTCATTTTTTAAGGATTCACTAAACAAATTTTTGCAAGAAATTAATGATTAGCTATATAATAGAAATCGTGCACTTCCATCTTTTGTTGCTGAAATAAATATTTAGCTACGCGAAAATGCAAAAAAATAATGGAGGTATACATTTGGAAAAAAGTAAAAAAAGTAATATAACTCTTACTCTGGCTGCAATTTTTATTGCAACGTTCATGAGTTCAGTGGAGACGACAATCATCACTACGGCGTTACCAACTATTGTGAGTGAACTACATGGTATTACTCAAGAAAGTTGGGTATTTGCAATGTACTTGCTTACTACCGCTGTTACAACTCCCATCTATGGAAAATTGGCAGACCAACTGGGAAGAAAGCCAATATTTATTTTTGGCTTGGTAACTTTTCTGATTGGTTCAATTGCCTGTGGATTTTCGCCTAACATTATTGTTCTAATTGTTTCGCGCGCAATTCAGGGTATCGGCGCGGGTGCAATAATGCCAATAACATTTACAATCATCGCTGACGTTTTTAGTTTTGAAAGACGTTCCAACATTATGGCAATGAAATAATACAGCATGGGGTATTTCAGCACTTGCTGGGCCACTTATTGGTGGATTTATAGTGGACAAACTTAATTGGCATTGGGTATTTTTTATTAATGTGCCTCTTGGTATCCTTGTTTTAGGATTAATCGTATTTGGTTACCATGAATCCTCATTTAATGCGAAAAAGATTAAGATTGATTATCCAGGGATAGTTTTACTCTCGGCAAGTTTAATTGGACTTCTCCTTGGCTTACAAAATCTTAGCAAGCAAAGTACCTCGTTCATGTTCTGGTTGATACCGTTTATTACTTTTGCTGCAGCTCTGGTATTCTTCATAATGGTCGAACGACGTGCAGAAGATCCATTAATCCCATTAAAATTATTTAGTAATCGAACCTTTTCAATTCAGATAACAACAGCCTTACTGCTTTCTGGTGTGCAGATTGGGTTTCAAGTGTATTTTCCGATGCGGTTACAGTCAATTTACCATGTATCGGCTTCAATAGCTGGTCTGGCTATTACACCCAGTCCTGTTTTATGGTTGATAACTTCATTTTTTGTAGGTGGCCTCTTAAAACGATTTACTCCGAAGTATATAGTATTGCCTATAGTTGTAATTCAAACGGCATTTTACGTACCTTTAGTTTTTGCAGGAACAAATTTCCCAATAATGATGTTTTATGTTATTGCCGATATAACTGGTGCCGGTCTTGGTATTATCATTACCATGAATACCGTTGTAGCACAAGAACTTGTGCCAAAGGGAAATATTGGGACTGCATCCTCAATGCTCACACTTGGGCGAACATTGGGACAAACCGTCATGACAGGTATTTTCGGATTAGTCTTTAACTTCGCTTTAAACCAGGGAGTTAAAGCGAATAAGTCGCTAACAATTAGTAAATTAAATAACGCTATCAGTTCAAATACTCCCTTTAGGAATGGTCATTCATTGCAAAACGCAATTAATTCAGTTCTGCTTAACGGTTTTCATTCCGTTTTTATGATAGCTATATTACTATTTGTAATCCTCATAGTTCTCAATTTATTTGACAACACCAAAGAAATTATTAGGTAGAGTACCTCAATAGTCGTTTTAACATATTCAAGTTTGAAAGTTATTAATTACGCCGTTATGAGTCAATAACTTGATGCTAAAAAAACAAAACTAACCTGTTTATGCAAAATAAGGATCTGAAAGGAAAATCTATCCCTTTTCGGATCTTTATTTTGTTGAACTGATGAATTTTTTCTAGCACAATTGATGTAAATGAAAAAAAGTTATCAAAAAAAACGTTATTCACCATCTGTTTTTAAAACAGGTAACCGAATAACGTTTTTAGTTTCTATATGAAAAATTAGTTACTTTGTTCACTATTTAGCTTGTTGATTTCTAAAATCAAATCAACTGCTTTTTCCATGGTTTGAGCCGAAACAAATTCATAACGACTGTGCATATTTTCGCCACCTGCGAATAAGTTGGGTGTAGGAATACCCATAAATGAAATTTTTGAACCATCTGTACCGCCACGAACGGGATAAATTACAGGGGTAATATCCAAATTTTCCATGGCAGTTTTTGCGATTTCAATGGGTGTCATATCTTTTTCGAGAATTTCGCGCATGTTGTAATACTGGTCATGGGTTTCAACAGTTACGCGTTCTTCACCAAAGTCTGCATTTAGTTTATCTGCAATGTTTTGTAGTTCTTGTTTCCGTTGTTCAAATACTTTGCGGTCATGATCTCGAATAATATAAACTAGTTTAGCATGATCAGGAGTGCCTTCCATCTTAAATAAGTGGAAAAATCCTTGACGGCCATCAGTTAATTCAGGACGATCACCAGCTGGAACGAGGTTATGATAATCAATTCCCACTTGAAGGGCATTAACCATGACACCTTTGGCCGTTGCCGTATGCACTTCATTACCTTGAATTTCGACAGTTGTCTGTGCAGCATTGAATGTTTCATATTCCAATTCACCCAGCGGACCGCCATCAACAGTGTAAGCATATTTGGTGTTAAAGTCTTTTGCATCAAAATGATCAGCACCGGTTCCTGTCTCTTCATCAGGGGCAAAGCCGACGCGAATTTCACCGTGTTTTACTTCAGGATGGTTAATGTAATATTCCATTGCTGTCATGATTTCAGCTGCACCAGATTTATCGTCAGAACCAAGCAAAGTTGTGCCATCTGTTGTGATTAAGGTTTGACCCTTGTAATTGTGTAACGCAGGGAATGCAGAAGTTTTAAGCACCCATTTGCCATCTTTACTTAATTGAATATCAGATTCACCATCGTAATTCTCATGAATTTGAGGATCAATGTTTTCCGCGTTGAAGTCGGCGGTATCAATGTGGGCAATGTAACCAAATACAGGAGTATTGCCGCCATCATTAGCAGGTAAAGTAGCTACGACATAGCCACTTTGTGCTTGGGTATGCACGTCTTGTAAACCAAGATTGGTAAGCTCTTGAGCAAGTGTTTTTAAGAAGGCTACTTCCTTAGGATCAGTGGGAACTGTTTTTGAATCTGGGTTAGAGCGTGTGTTTACTTTTACATATTTTAAAAATCGAGGTAATAATGTTTCGTATTTTGCCAAATTAATCACTCCTAATTTTGTTTTGTTAAGTGTATTTTAGCTTACTTACGCAGAGAGGGGAAGCAGAGTGGTTTTTGACCAACTAAAAATAGCGGCCATCAATTACGGAAAGTCCGTTAAGGATGACTCGCTATCCAACTAAACTTGGTTTTAATTTTATTCAGTGGCCTTTTTAGCCAACATCAATGCACCAGTAATTCCGGCGTCATCGCCCAATTCAACATGGACAATGTAATTTGAAATTTCAGGGAAATCTACATAGTCTGCTAGTTGTTTGACAAATTCTTTTTGAATTTGAGGGAAGAGCTGGCTTTGTTTCATAACTCCGCCGCCAAAGATAATGATATCTGGGCGTAAGATCAAAGTGGCATTGACGCAAGCTTGTGCAATATAGTTAGCTTCAATTTCCCAGAATTCGTCACTCGGATCAATTTCATTTCCTTTTTTACCAAACTGTTTTTCAATGGATGGTCCGGCAGCTAAACCTTCAAAACAATCACCATGATAAGGACAAACGCCTTCAAAACCATGATCACGAGGATCGTGTCTCAACAAGATGTGACCCATTTCAGGGTGGCTGTAGCCTTGTAGAAATCCACCATTTTGAAGATAACTGGCACCCACGCCGGTTCCGACAGTCCAGTACAAAATGTTTTGTTTGCCCCGACCTGCGCCAGCCTTGTATTCACCGTAAGCCGCCACGTTGACGTCTGTAGTGAAATAAAATGGAATATCAAAATGAGCCTTCATGGCACCTAAAAAGTCATAGTTTTTCCAAGCTAGTTTGGGCGTATTGGTAATAAAACCATAATTATCGGCTTCTTCATTTAAAGAAACAGGGCCAAACGAACCGATTCCAATTGCGTCCACGGGATGTTGCTCAAAATATGTAAACACCTGCGCCATTGTTTCTTCAGGGGTTGTGGTTGGAAATTGTGTCCGATCTTCAATAGTAATATTTTCATCGCTAACAGCACATACAAATTTGGTTCCACCAGCTTCAATTGCACCTAATTTCATAAAAAAATTCATCCTATGCTAAATATGATTACAGTTGTTGTAATCGCTACCATGATTATAGCATAAGAAAAACGGGTCGAAAGAATAAGTAGTTAAGAACTAGAAATTTTTTAAAACTTGATCCTAATCAATTTAACGTCAGCAGTTACTCGATAGAATATAAGCATATTAAGAAATTAGGGGGAACCAAAAATGTCAAAAACTCCAGAAGAATTATTTGCAGCAGAACAGAAACAATCCGAAATCGATCATCATGTGCCCACAGCAGGGGCAATGGTGAATCATATTGTTTCCAATTTCACGGTGCTTGATGCGAAATTACATCAGGTGACTTGGTACGTAAAGGGATTGAGCGCACCAGCAATTCAACATGTGTTGAAGCATTTGATTCGAGAAAACCGAACCCACTATGATGAAGTTGGGGAACTACTTTTAGATGAAAATGAAAAACCATCTTCAACAACCGCGGAATACAGTGAGTATTCGATGATTGGTGAAAATGGTAAGAACAAGTATTTTACGGCTGATGAGATGGTGAGTGAGGCGGTTCAGGATTATGTGACGCAAAATTTGTTTGTGGATCGTGCCATTAAGTTAGCGGAAAAAGAAGAGCGTCCCGCATTGCGTAATTATATGGAAAAATTGCGTGGGGATGATAATCATGCGATTCGTGTGCTTCAGGCGTTAGTCGGCAATAATGCTGGCGATGGACTGGAGGAAGAATAGAGTGTTCAAGAGAGCGGTAGCTTCTGAGCATTAGCCTAGATAGTTAAATGATTCGCACTTGGAATCGTTTGACTATCGTAGCTAAGCGGAGGAAGTTGCTCTCTTTAACACATTTCGGCTACAAAGGAATAGTAACCTTTAATCCAACAAGACCAGCGCATCCTTATCAATCAATTTAATCCGTTTTTGAGGACCTTGTGTAATCCAGCCCTTTCGTTCGAACTCTGTTAGTTTCCGACTAACGGTTTCTGGCGTGGTGCCGAGATAAATCGCAAGATCCTTTTTTTTGATGGGTAACTTAAAGGTATCTTTTTCCAAACTTGCCCCGGTTTCAACCAGATAATTGCCAATACGAGCTTCAACACTTTCTGTCGAAGCTTCGGTCGTGCGTTTTTCAAGGGATGAAATCCGTTGACCAAATTCGTTAATCAGATTCATGCTGATACTTGGTGATTGGCTGAGTAACTTTTGAAAATTGTTACGGCTAATCTGACAAACTTGCGTCGGGATCAACGCAACACCCGAAGAACTGCGTGTCATTTCTTGAAAAAGGGCCCCTTCACCATCAAAATCACCAGATTGTAACAAATACAGAAGCTGTTCACGACCATTGGCGGAAATTTTTGAAACTTTGACCTGGCCATTAGCGACAATCATGAGTGTGTTCAGTTTGTCGCCATCGAGAAATAGAGATTCGCCAGCCTCGTAATGTTTGTGCATGATAATGGATTCGATTTTATCAACATCACCATCTGGTAAGTGTTTAAACAGCGGAACTAGTTTTATACAGTCGTGTTCTGAACGTTGCATGATGTAACCTCACTTGCTTTCGAATTTAATTACCTAAAGAATAGCATGAAAAAGCAATTGCGGAAAGAAAACGAATTCAAATAACATAAAGAGATTATTAAAAAGTTATCTTATTTTAGGCGTTATTTGGCCCGAATGGCTTGCGTTTGCTTAGTAAATTGTGATACATTTTAAGAATTGTGGATTAGATCTGAAACTCGATTTAAGGGGATTTATCAAGAATAGTGAGGATATTAAATGATAACAGTTACCGATATGAGTATGCAATTTTCTGACCGCAAACTCTATGAAGATGTCAATTTAAAGTTTACGCCTGGAAATTGCTACGGCATTATTGGTGCCAATGGAGCCGGCAAATCAACCTTCTTAAAAATACTTGAAGGCAAACTCCAACCAACAAAGGGTCATATTTCAATTTCACCTAATGAACGGATGTCAAGTTTGAATCAGGATCATTATGTGTTTGAAACTGAAAAAGTTTTGGATACTGTGATTATGGGTCATAAAAAGTTGTATGCCATTATGAAGGAAAAGGATGCTTTGTATGCCAAAGAGGACTTTACCGATGCTGATGGGATTAAAGCAGCCGAACTCGAAGGTGAGTTTGCCGAAATGGACGGCTGGAATGCAGAGTCTGACGCGGCACAACTTTTACAACAACTCGGTATTGATGAAACAATGCAAGCTCAAAAAATGAGCGAACTAACTGAAAGCCAAAAAGTTAAAGTATTGTTGGGACAAGCTTTGTTTGGTGATCCTGATATTTTGGTCTTAGATGAACCAACCAATGGACTTGATGCCCAATCAATTTCATGGTTGGAAGATTTTTTGGGTGATTTCCGGAACACAGTTATCGTGGTATCTCATGACCGCCATTTTCTAAATGCCGTTTGTACCATGATGTGTGACGTAGATTTCGGTAAAATTCAGCTTTACGTAGGTAATTATGATTTTTGGATGGAATCCAGTCAATTAGCTGCCAAACTTAAAGAAAATGCAAATGCCAAAAAAGAAGAAAAGATGAAAGAACTGCAAGAATTCGTGGCTCGTTTCAGCGCGAATGCCTCGAAGTCTAAACAAGCAACTTCTCGAAAGAAACAGCTTGAAAAAATCACTTTGGATGACATTCAACCATCAACTCGAAAATATCCATTCATTAGTTTCACACCAGAACGTGAATTGGGAAATGATTTATTGCGCGTTGATAAGCTTTCCAAATCAATTGATGGTGTGAAGATTCTGGATAACATCACCTTCACTGTCAAACCAGGTGAAAAAGCAGCTTTATTGAGTCAAAATGATTTGGCAACCACCACTTTACTGCAAATTGTTGCGGGTGAACTGGAGTCAGATGAAGGAACGGTTACTTGGGGACAAACGACCACTCGAAGTTATATCCCAAGAGATATTAATAGTTACTTCTCAAATGAAAACTTAGATATCCTAGAGTGGTTGCGCCAGTTTGCACCTAAAGAGGAAAGTGACAATACTTTCTTACGGGGCTTCTTAGGGAAAATGTTATTTTCCGGTGAGGACGTTAATAAGCCAGTTACCAAATTATCTGGTGGTGAAAAGGTGCGTTGCATGCTTTCTAAAATGATGTTGAGTAAGGCCAATGTTTTATTATTGGATGATCCCACGAATCATTTAGACTTGGAATCTATTACGTCATTAAATGATGGCTTGATTAATTTTGGCGGTTCATTGATTTTAACTTCTCATGACCGGCAGTTTATTCAAACAATTGCAGATCACATCATTGAAGTATCGGACAAAGGTGTTGTTGATCGTTCTGAGACTAGCTATGACGAGTTTATGGAGCATGTCGACATTCAAAAAAAGGTCCAGGAATTATATAGTAAATAAACTGTTCATTTCGAGGGTAATAAGCTGAAAAAAATTGCCAATCCTGCTAAGATGACCTTGAATAAAGGTCTGATTTTATTATAGAAGGAAAGTCTTTTTATGGACGTTGAAATTAAACGAGATGGTTTAATCTTACGCGGCTTATTGGAAACACCAGGCACAGATAAGTATGATATTGCAATTCTGATGCATGGCTTTACTGGTGATTTAGGTTATCGAAAGACAGATCTGTTAGCACAAGTAGTACAAAGATTACATGAAGATGGGATTGCCACAATCCGTTTTGATTTTAATGGGCATGGCAAAAGTGACGGCCGTTTTCAAGATATGACGATTTTAAATGAAATTTCGGATGGCAACGCAATTTTAACGTTTACCAGGAAATTACCCCATATTGTAAACATTTTTTTGATTGGACACTCTCAAGGCGGTGTTGTGGCGAGTATGCTTGCTGGTAATTATCTGGAGTATATTTCAAAGCTGGTTCTGTTGGCTCCTGCAGCGACATTAAAGGACGATGCGCTTAAAGGTGACCTGCAGGGTGTCACGTACCAACCGAATCATATTCCAGATGCTTTACCAACCCAAAAGGGACAGATAGTGGGTGGCTTTTATCTGCGAACGGCACAGACAATGCCTATTTATGAAGTTGCCAAACAGTATAAGGGTCCAGTTTGTTTAATTCATGGAGATGCGGATACTGTGGTGGATAAAAAAGCATCAGAACGTTATCAAGAAGTGTACGAAAATAGTGAATTGCATATTGTTGTTGGTGGCTCACATCAATTCAAGGGAGCCGCGCGACCACAAGCTTTGCAATTAATGACTGATTTTTTAAAAAATTGAGAAACAAAAAGAATCCCTGTCGTTGCTGGGATTCTTTTTTATGGGTTTAAAAGAAACTGTTTTTAAATGACGTCTAGATGGACGTATTTATTTTTCAAATTGTAAAAATCATAAGTAGCCAAGTTGGCAATATCTTTTTCACCATTGAACATGGCTGTATAACTACCTGCCAGCATTAAATTGATTGAATTTTCTGTTTGTTTATCAAAACGAACTAAGAAAACGGGTTTGTGCTGGGCATAGGCGTAACCACATTCCCAAATGGTTCCGGCATCGGCTTCATGCTGGCCATTTTCAAGGTCGTAATCAAGGATCGCCACAACAACATCGGCTTGATCAATTTGACGAATATCCGCATTAAAAGTGGCAATTTGCCATTCAAATGACCCGGCGGCAGCGTCCGTATATTCATCTTTTCCTGGAAGAAAAATTGCGTCAGAATTGATGGTTTGGTTCTTGTTTAAAAGATTTTTAACGGTCTTTACCCGATTGTTTTGACCATCACTAAAGAATGGGCCGGCGAGATAAACAGATTTTGGTTGCATTAAAATTCTCCTTTAAGTTGTTTAATGTAGAAGCCTACTTGTTGCGGATCGTGAAGCGCGCTTGATGAACACTAGGGTTTTCTAATTCGTCTAAAATAGCAACGGCCATTGTTCCGGTTGAAACTTCAGATTTTTGATTGGCATCGTAAAGAACATGATCTTTTCCTAAAGCATAGTCTGTCTTAGGGCCATCGAGAAAACTGGCCGCTGGAGAAACACCAACCCAATTGACGTTTGTCACAGTTCTTAAGAAATCTAACTCATGAGTTTGTGATTCCGGTGTATCAATCCAAGCTTGTGAGTCAGGAATCTTTTTAAGTTGATCCAGTAAGAGACCATCGTCAGTTTGTAAACTACCTGCTCCAAGAATAAAAACAAGGCGTGGCGTTTCCGTTTCTCGTAATAAATGCACTAAATGGACTGCCAGATCAATATGTTGATAAGCAAGATGTTTACCTAATGGAACGGAAAAGGCATCAATGACAACGTCTAAATTAGTTAAATCTTGTTTAGTGATGTCAAAAGCATCTTTTGCAATAATGGTTACTGTGCCACCAAATAATTTTGTTGCCTTATCTTTGTTACGAACAAGTGCCGTGACCTGATGACCACGATTCAGTGCTTCAGTCACGATTTTTGAGCCGGACTTACCGGTTGCGCCAATGATACCAATTTTCATATTTTTTATGATCCTTTCTCAATATTTACAACGATTTTTCTGTTATAAATTTCTATTTCGATTACAATTAAAATTATAAAGCAAATGAGGCACGAATGTTAGCAATTAGTTTAACCACTTTTGATCGGATTTGCAATTAATATAATTAGGAGAACACCATGCAAGCAATAATCGGTGTCGATATTGGCACAACAAGTACAAAAGTTGTTTTGTTTGATCTAAAAGGGACCGTTTTAGCCAATCAGAATAATGGTTACCCACTTCATCAAGACCAACCAAGTTACGCACAAGAAAATCCAGAACAGATTTTTGCGGCGGTTGTCACTGGTATTAAAAAGGTGATGCAAATAGCTAAACAAAAGTCCTGGAAAGTTTTAGGAGTGTCCTTTTCAGCAGCCATGCACAGCTTGATTTTGATCGATGGCCAAGACAAACCTTTAACCCAAGTCATCACGTGGGCTGATAACCGTTCTGAAAAACAAAGTGCTGAACTTCGCGAAAATGGTCTTGCTCAAGCCTTGTATTTTAAAACGGGAACGCCAAACCATCCCATGACCCCACTGACCAAAATTATGTGGTTTCGTGAAGAACGGCCGCAGTTATTTGCCAAAACTGCCAAGTTTATTGGTATTAAAGACTATATTTTCTTTAAACTTTTTGGAGCTTACGTGATAGATGAAGGACTTGCTTCGGCTACTGGAATGTTTAATATTCAAACGATGGCCTGGGATGCCCAGGCGTTGGCAATTGCTGGTATCACTACAAATCAATTGCCCAAATTGGTGAGCACAGAAACCCAATTTTCTGGAATGTCTGCAACAATGGCTGCTCAGCTAAATCTTGATACTGATGTACCCTTTATTATCGGCAGTAGTGACGGGGCACTCGCAAACCTTGGGGTTGGTGCAACTAACTCTGGTCAATTAGCAGTTAGCATTGGAACCAGTGGCGCAGTCCGATTAGTCGTTGACCATCCGGTTTTTGATCCGGCTGGAAAATTATTTTGTTATGTCCTTGGAAAAGATCAGTGGCTTGTGGGTGGTCCCGTAAATAATGGTGGGATTGTTCTCCAGTGGGTACAGGAGCAGTGGTTCACAAAAGATAGGCAGTCATCTTACGTTGAGTTGATTAAGTTAGCTGCAAAATCAGTTCCTGGGGCCCATGGCTTAATTTTTTTGCCCTATTTAGGTGGTGAACGGGCGCCAATTTGGAATGCGGATGCACGTGGTAGTTTCGTTGGACTGACGCGCCAACACACCCAAGCAGACATGATTCGGGCTGTATTGGAAGGGATCGTTTTAAATTTGTGTGAAGTCACGCAAATGATTGAACGGGTAGCAGGTCCGATTGCCAATGTGAAAGCAACTGGTGGATTTTCTCAATCTGCGTTCTGGGTACAAATCTTAGCGGATTGTTTTAATCAAACAGTGACAGTTTCAAAAAAATCGGCGGGTTCAGCTTTAGGTGCGGCCATTATGGGGCTTCACAGTTTGGAAATTGTCCCCAAACTAGCCTTAAATGAGTTGGCATCAACTGATCAGCAAAAATGGCAAGCGAATCCCCAAAATGCCGAATGTTATCAAGATTTGATGAAATTATGGGCACAAATTAGTGAAATTTTGGAACCGGAATACCATAAAATTGCTGATTTTCAGAGCAGATATTTTAAATAACTAAAGGTTGAAACTACAAAAACTTATCTTGTTGCCTGATACGAAAACGTTC
>NZ_BJWE01000036.1 GCF_007990205.1 Pediococcus parvulus
TAGGGCAAGGGCGGCGATGTATGCGGGATCGCAATCCCGCGGGAATCATGCTTGTAATCTGCCTTTTGACTTGTCGAGCGGTCCTAGAGCTCACTAAACGGGCACGCTTTCATGCTATAATATGGATGGCAAGTAAGTTTCAACTAAACTAGGGCAAAGTTAGGAGACACACAGATGGCAGACAGAATTTTAGTGACCACGACTGAAAATGTTCCGGGTCAACGTTATGAAATTATTGGTGAAGTTTTTGGATTGACGACTCAGTCAAAAAATGTAATTAAAAATATCGGTGCCGGATTGAAGAACATTGTTGGTGGTGAGATTAAGTCTTATTCAGAATTGTTGTCTGAAGCACGGGATACCGCCATTTCGCGGTTGAGAAATAATGCAGAAGAAATGGGTGCCGACGCAGTGGTTATGATGCGGTTTGATTCAGATTCAATTGGTCAAGACATGGAAACAGTTGCTGCTTATGGGACAGCTGTTAAATTTGTAAATTAGAATAATCAAAAAAGCCAGTGCCCTTTTCATTTTGTGAAAGGTTACTGGTCTTTTAGTTACGATTTCTTTTTTCGATGTGATTTCTTTTTGCTTTTAGAAACTTCTTTTTGCAGTTGCGAAACCTGATCGGATAAGTCATCAATTTTTTGCAGAAGCAGCGTCAAATCAGTGTTTTCCATATTGGCGTTGTTTGAGGTGAAGAAGCCGGTGATTGTACTGGTTAACAAACCAATAAAACCGATACCACCAAGCATCAAGATGGAGGCAATGATTTTTCCGATTGCCGTATGTGGGAAAACATCGCCATAGCCAACGGTGGTTGCAGTTGTGATGGCCCACCACAGTGCGTTAGCAAGCGAAATTTTTTCAACGATTGAATAAAGCAATGCGCTTAAAACTAGGATAACCACACTGACATATAGTAGATAAACGAAGCCAGTGGCATAAAAAAAACGATGTACTGTCTTTGTAAATCTACCGTCTAGCCCTAACCGCCAAAACAGGTGGTAGTAGCGAATAATTCGGATGACCCGTTCAATTCGAAAGATGGCAAAGATTGGGTGCAGTGGCACTAATCCAAGCATGTCAAACGAGTTATCAATCAGGAATCCCTTTTTGTTTTTAGAAAAAGAAAAGCGAACTAAATAATCGATCCAGAAAATACCCAAAACACTGTTCATAAAAATGCCTAGCGTCCCAGATAAAAGATTGACGTGTGTAAAAAAGGTTGAAAATGCAATTCCACTAGAAAATAAGGCCAAACCGCCAATAATAACTTGGTAGATAAGGAGCCATTTTTGTAGTTTTCGAGTCATTATATGCCACCTGTGATTGTACATGTTAAACTTATTTTAACTCTTTAAATGACAGTGTAAACTCCTGAATTTCAATCGCAAGAAATTTTTTAAGATTGAAATCGTAATAGAGTGTAGCAACTGACTGTGAAATCAACTAGAATCAGGGATATAAAGCCAACCAGTTCAAGGAGGAAAAAACACTTGAAAAAAATATTAGCATTACATACGGGAGGCACGATTTCGATGTCTGCCAATGATTTAGGCGAGGTTTCAACAAATAAAGAAAATCCACTCCTAGATAGCCGGTTTATTGATGACAATATCGAATTAACTAATGAATCAGTTTTAAATAAACCGTCGGAGCACATTACCCCAGCTGATATGTTGAAAATTCAAAAGCGCGTACAAAAAGCCGAATCAGAAGGTTATGACGGAATTGTCATCACGCATGGAACGGATACTTTGGAAGAAACAGCCTATTTCTTAGATTTGACGCTCCCAAATCACTTGCCCATTGTTTTAACGGGGGCAATGCGATCTTCAAACGAAATTGGTTCAGATGGCGTTTATAATTTTCAAAGTGCAATTTTGACTGCTGCCGCTGATGAATCAACGGATAAAGGGGTTTTAGTGGTGATGAATGATGAAATTCACACTGCTCGTTATGTGACCAAAACCCATACGACTAACGTGGATACGTTTCGGACACCAACATTCGGCCCCATTGGTCTAGTTGGAAAACGCGGAATCCATTATTTTCAAGAATTAATTCAACAAACGGTCGTACCGATTGACCATTTGGTAAGTAATGTCTATTTGTTGAAAGCTTATGCAGGGATGCCAGCTAGTTTGATTGAATGTTTAGATCAGAAATCAACAAAGGGGCTCGTCATTGAAGGCCTGGGTGCTGGAAATATGCCACTAGAAACGGTTGCAGCTATCAAAAAACTTTTAGATGATCAAATTCCAGTTGTCATGGTTTCACGTTGCTATAATGGTGTTGCTGAACCAATTTATGATTATCCAGGTGGCGGAATTGATTTGGAACGAATGGGTGTAACATTTTGTCAGGGACTCAATGGCCCCAAAGCAAGAATTAAATTATTGATAGGTATTAGCGCCGGTTTAACGGGACAGACATTGCGTGATTATATTAGTAATGCTGTATCGTAAAATTAAAATTTTGTGAGAAAATTAAAAATGCGCTATACTATGGCTATCTGAAAATAAAGGATGGGATAAAATGGCAGATGCTACAAAATTAAGAAATGATTTTTATGATGCAATAAATGGGGAATGGATCGAAACTGCTGAAATTCCAAGTGACCACTCATCTACTGGTGGATTCATGGACTTAGTTGATGATGTAGATAAAAAATTAATGACAGATTTCGCCGATATGAAATCAGGAAAATTGGCTAACAATGATCCTTTAATTAAAGAGTTTTTGAAGTTTTATGATGTCGCTGCTAACTTTGAAAAACGTGATCAAGATGGCGCGGCACCTTTAAAGCCTTATCTTGAAAAAGTAGAAGCAATTTCTAGTTTTGCTGATGTGAACAAACAATTTAAAGACTGGACTTTAAACGGATTTCCAGTGCCCTTTGATATTGGGGTAGAACCTGATTTAAAGAGCCAGGGTAAAACTAAGTTAAACGTGTTATGGGCTGAAGGTGGAAGTTTAATTTTACCTGACAAAACCTACTATGAAAAAGACAATCAAGCAGGACCACAGTTGTTAGCAGTCTTTACACAAATGGCTGAGAAATTATTGACAATGATTGGTAAGTCTGCAGATGAAGCCAAACAAATTGTGGCGGATGCAAAGAAGTTTGATGCTTCAATGGCACCATTTAAAAAGAATTCAGAAGAAATGAGTGACGTTGCCAAGCTGTATAATCCCATTGATTTTGCAGAATTCAACAAAGAATTGGGTGAGTTTAAAATTGCTGATGGGATCACTGAATTACTTGGTGACACACCAAAACAAGTGATTGTTACGGAGCCAAAATTCTTTGAAAACTTCACCAAGATTGTAAATGAAGAAACGTTCCCAGCCTTCAAAAATTGGTTAATTGTGAATACTGTGGGCCAATTAGCTGGTTATCTTGGAGAAGAATTCCGCCAGGTAAGTGGTACGTATCATCGGGCATTATCCGGCCAAAAAGAAGCCATGAAGCAACAAAAGAGTGCATTTTATTTAGCTCGCCGTACCTTTAGTCAGGTTGTGGGTGATTACTATGGTAAAAAGTACTTTGGTGAAAAGGCTAAACAAGATGTTCACGATATGGTTGTGGCGATGACAGGTGTTTATAAGGACCGTCTGCAAAATAATACTTGGCTCAGCAAGGCAACCCGTGAAAAAGCGGTTGTGAAGTTGAGTGCAATGGATATTCATGTCGGCTATCCTGATAAAATGGAACCTGTTTATACACGTTTACACACAACTTCGGTTGAGGATGGCGGTACGTTATTAGGTAACGCACAGGCATTTGCAAAGATCTTCACTGAAGACCAGTTAAGCAAGTTTAACAAACCAGTTGATAAAGAAAAATGGGAAATGAGTGCTGATACGGTTAATGCTTATTATTCTCCAGAAGGCAACTTGATCTGTTTCCCAGCGGCAATTTTGCAGGCGCCATTCTATAGTTTGAAACAGAGCGCAAGTGAAAACTACGGCGGAATTGGTGCGGTTATGGCTCATGAAATCTCTCATGCGTTTGATCCAAACGGTGCGTTGTTTGATGAAAATGGAAGTTTGCATAACTGGTGGACGGAAACTGATATGAAAGAATTTAAGAAACGTTCACAAGCGATGATTGAAGAGTTTGATGGGCTTCCATTTGCTGGTGGTAAGGTGAATGGTAAGTTGGTAGTGACTGAAAATGTGGCTGATGATGGTGGATTGAGTTGTGCGCTGGAGGCGGCAAAACATACTGAGAATCCAGATTTGGAAGCATTCTTTGTGAACTGGGCGCGCGTATGGCGGAGTAAGGCAACAAAGGAATATGAACAGTTGTTGTTGTCGATTGATGTGCATGCACCGGCGAAGTTGCGGGCCAATGTGCAGGTAAAGAATTTTGACGAATTTTACCAGACGTTTAATGTACAGCCAGGAGATGGCATGTACTTGGATCCGGAGAAACGGGTGCAAATCTGGTAAAGAGTGTGAAGGAGGGCGAGTTCTTGCGGCTGTTTTTGCCACAAGAATCGACAACGACCGGAGAATAGGAGATTTTCGGAACGAAAATCAACTGTAAAACGGAGTAGTGCGAAGTCGCAATCCTGCGGGAACCCCGCTTAAATATTAAAGACTGACTTGCGGAGTTGTCCTAAAAAATGAACAAATCAAAAAAGCCAATCAACATGAGAATTTCGGTTTCTCATTGTTGATTGGCTTTTTAAGTATGGAAATTTTACTTAGTGATGTAAATATATAAATGGATAGTTGAGTAGCCAACTTGGAACTTCACGCCATTCGATTTAATGACATGAGTTGTTGTAGAGGTGCTGGTACTGTTTTTAGCGTCTTTTTGAACTTTCTTGAACTGTTTCATAACTGATTTTGGTTTAGCACCAACTTCGGAGGTTAACAAAGCAAAGACCGTTCCAAAATCTTTTTGGCCACTCTTTTGTTTCATGGCTTCAACTGGAACAATCAAAGTGATGCCCATTAAATTTTTATTTTGATGATTTACGCGAACTGTATAGTTTTTCTGGGTAATCACATTTTGGACGCCATTGTTTAAACTGGTTGGTAATAATTTATCTTTATTCTTCTTTTTAGAAGCAGCCATTGCTGTTTGGACTTCTTTGGCCTCTTTTTGAAGTGCGAGCATTTCTTTTTGTTGTGCTTGAAGTTTGGCAAGGGCTTTTTTCTGTTGGCTGGCGGGTAATTTAGCAATTTCAGCTTTAGCCTTTGCCGCAGAAGTTGTTTTTGTTGAAGTAGCTTTTGCTTTCTTTTCAGCGGTAGCTAATTCCTGAGCCTTTTTTTGGGTGGATTTGGATAAAGACATGCCAATCACTGCCTGGTTATATTTTGTTGCGATTGATTTGTAATTTGCTAAAGCTTTAGTTTTCTTGATGGTGACGTTTTTGGTGAGAACATCAGACCCTTTTTGTGATGTAACTGTTACTTTCTGCGTTTTTGTAGTTGCAGGAATTTCAATCACATAAGCACCATCTGTATTCTTAACAGATTTTTTTGTTTGTCCCTTTACCCGATAACTGATTTTGGCATCTTTATTAGTTTTGCCTTTAATCACCGCAACCATGCCACTTGGTGTTTTGGTTGAGGAGCCAACAGTTAATTTTTGATTGCCACAACCTGCAAGTGCAAAGATAGCAACAAGGCCGACAATCCCCGATAAAAACTTTTGCATAATTTAATAACCACCTTTAATGTTTACATCTCGTGTGTTTTGATGTGACACACTGTCATAAATATGAATTATACACCCTTATGAAAAGAAATACGAGGGTAAGTTAGGTGATAAGTATTCCAGGTAAAACTGTGAAAAGTCATTTTTTGGAAAATAATGTTTTTACACAATTCTAAAGTTTGTGTTTTACTTTGAATCGATTTTATTGTATGATATATATTGTTGCTTCGGAAGCAAAACACGAACGAAACTTGTTTCTGATTTTGAATCAGTAATGCTAAAGGAGAAAGCAATCATGGGAGAAAAGATTAATAGTTATTTTCAGATTGATCAGTTACATACAACAGTAAAACGTGAAATTCTGGCAGGTTTCACTACTTTCATTTCTATGGCATATATCTTATTTGTGAATCCTAGTGTCTTGGGAGCTTCAGGAATGGATAAAGGGGCTGTGTTTACAGCAACAGCTTTAGCGAGTGCCTTGGGCTGTTTCTTGATGGGGGTGCTTGCTAAATATCCAATTGCAACCGCACCGGCATTAGGAATTAACGCGTTCTTTGCCTATTCCGTTTGTATTGGAATGAAGATTCCTTGGCAAACAGCTTTAGCTGGCGTGTTTGTGGCTTCTTTAATTTTTATCGTGATTACAATTTTTAAATTACGTGAAATGATCATTAATGCAATTCCAGCGGATTTGAAATATGCAATTTCTAGTGGGATTGGTTTATTCATTGCCTTTATAGGTTTGCATGATGGGGGCTTAATTGTAGCTAATAAATCGACAGTGGTTGGGTTAGGATCACTTGAGGTGGCGACAACTTGGTTAACAATTTTCGGATTAGTTTTGACGGCGATTTTAATGGTTCGTCGCGTTCCTGGTGGTATTTTTATTGGAATGGCAGCAACAGCCATTCTGGGATTGATCACAGGTTTGATTAAGGCACCAACACAATGGGTATCGGCGGCTCCAAGTTTGAAGCCAACTTTCATGGTTGGAGTTCAGCATATTGGTGATATCAATACTGTCCAGTTATGGGTAGTTGTTTTAACGTTCTTGCTAGTTACTTTCTTCGATACAGCAGGTACATTGGTGGGATTGGCACAACAAGCGGGTTTTATGAAGGATAACAAGATGCCGCGAGTAGGTAAGGCATTGATGTCAGATTCAACGGCAATGTTGGCAGGTTCTGTTTTGGGAACTTCTCCAGTGGGTGCTTATGTTGAATCGTCGGCCGGAATTGCGGTTGGTGGTCGTTCTGGATTAACTGCGGTGACAACGGGTGTGTTATTTATATTAGGTTTGTTCTTCTCACCACTTTTGGCGGTGGTTACGAATCAAGTGACGGCGCCGGCGCTAATTATTGTGGGAGTATTGATGGCGCAATCGATGAAACATGTGTCATGGGAAAAGATGGAAGTTGCGATTCCTGCGTTTTTAATTTTGATTGGAATGCCATTGACGTATAGTGTTTCAGATGGTATTGCGCTTGGATTTATTACGTACCCAATTACAATGATTGCGGCAAAACGAGGTAAAGAAGTGCATCCAATTATGTACGGATTGTTCTTCGTGTTTATCTTCTTTATGTATATACTGAATAAGGGATAGAGAAGAGTGCGCGAGGCAAAACGATAAAAGGCAGATTATAAGTACGATGGAGGCGGGATCGCAATCCCGCAGGAATCGTGCTTATAATCTGCCTTTTGTTTTACCGAGCGGTCCTAGAGCTCAGCGGAAAGTAGTAGTCGGGAACGACGATGGAGACGGGATCGCAATCCCGCAGGAATCGTGCTTATAATCTGCCTTTTGTTTTGCCGAGCGGTCCTAGAGCTAAGCGGAAAGCAGCAGGCGCGGATGGTGACGTATGCGGGATCGCAATCCCGCAGGAATCGTGCTTCTGGTGATTAAAAGCACTACCTACAAAAATTTGACACATAAATATAGAGCATTTTGCTTGCGTTTACAGCCTTTTAGGTGTTATCATTTCATTTACCAGTTGAAATTAGAGAACTGGTAAATAAGTATGAACAAAGGAATTTTGGTACGACATATCATTTTTGAAGGGAAGAACGCGGCTGCAAGAATATATTCATTTTGAATCGTTGATATTTCGTATCTCATTGAATCCTTTGTTGAGAAACAAAAGGAAAGAAGGTTTTACAATGAGATTTGGAAACTTTAGTAATCGTGATTATCGAATTGCTTTGGACACAGAAACACAATTGTTCTGGGCAAGTGAGAAACGCGATCCAAATATTAAAGCTAGTGGTGTAACCATCACAGAAGCACTTAACAAGTTAAACGAAAAAACTAATGGTCAAGTATTAACACAATACGCAAACTAATAAGAAATTCGAGGTCTAGCAATTTTGAATGCTGATGATTCCGTTTCGGATAACGAGTTCAGTTCCTCTAGGATAAGTTGATACAAAAGTATTAAACTTATCCTAGAGGAATTTTTTATTTTCTGAGAACTTGAAACCAGTTATTGCAATGTGGTTCAATGAAATTGTTAGATACATAAATGATCAACTAAAATGAGGAATTATAATGACAACGAAAAAGAAATTTTATGCCGTCGCAAAAGGCAAACAAACGGGAATTTTCACGAATTGGGCAGAAACTAAAGCACTGATTGATGGTTTCCCCGGAGCAAGGTACAAGGGATTTGCCACCAAAGATGAAGCACAGCAATGGCTGAATGGCGATCAAACAATCAGAACACCGAAATCCAAAACTAAAACTTCTAAAGTGACATCCAGGAGCCCTGATGAGCTCACAGAATCAATTGTCGTTTATACGGATGGCGGTTCACGGAATACAGGGAATGTTAATGGCGGTCATGTTAAAAAGCAGGACAAAGCGGCATGGGCATATTTAGTGAAAGCTAACGGTCAGCAATACTCTGGTTCTGAAGGCGAATTTGGGGCGACCAATAATCGAATGGAAATTATGGCACTGATTAAAGCGTTGGAGTGGATCAATGCCAACCTTGATTCAAAGGCGGATATTGCGATTGTTGCGGATTCCCAGTATGTACTGAATGCGATTCAAAAGCATTGGATTGCGGGGTGGAAACGCCGTGGCTGGAGACGTGGTTCCGGTCAACCGCTTGCTAATAGTGAGTTATGGCAACAATTAGATCGTCTGTTAGCTCAATTTCCTCATTTACATTATTATTGGACGAAGGGCCATGCGACGAACGAAGGAAACGTATTTGTCGATAGCTTGTTAAATCAGACGATGGACCGTATGGAAACCGGCGCCAAAACTCCTAAAGGACAAAGCACTGCTTCAACATCGGAAAAACCGGCAAAAAAAGTTTATACAAAAAAAGACATCCAACCCGATAATCATCAGCAATCGGTGGATGCCATTAAAAAGAGCTTGGAAAAATTAGAATGGTACAATGATTAGTTTTCTGGGGCGGTCAAGCTAAAGCTGACGGTCTCTTTTTCTCCAGGATAATTAGGATTAATGCGGAATTTGTTTTTTGTCAAAACAGCCTGTGATGTGACGTTAGCTTGACCAGTGATCGCATATAGGGTCGTTAAACCAAGTTCCGCAAACGCAAAGTTGCTCATGTGTTGGAGAACTTCAGACATGATACCGTGATTTTGCTGGGCAGCAAGAATCTCATAACCGACTTCGGCAGTTGTTTTTTCCTTATTAAAATTCCAAATGCAAAAGGTTCCCAAAAACTCATCAGTTTTTCGGTCAGAAATTCCCCAAAGTAGGGAATCATTATGCATGATATTGCGCATAGTTTTATTGACATAGGCTACAGTTTCATTAATGTCTGCGTCAACATGGCGACCACTCATAGCAGCAATCTCAGTATCGTGGCGTAAGGCATAAATGTCTTTTACTTTGGTAGCGGTAAGCCAATCAAGGGTGTAATGGGTTGTCAAAATTGGATGGTACTTCTCAAATCTTTCCATTGGAGATCTCCTCGTCTGTTTTCTATTCATAGTCCTAGCATATAACATTTTACGTGCATGCCAAGTAATTTTGCTTGGAGAATTTATAGAAAACAAATACAATGGGTGCAAAATATATAATACGAGGAGGCCCAATGATGAAGATTCAATTTGACACTGCCGCGGCGAGTAAGGTGCGGGAACATTTAGATGATTCTAAACGATTACTGTTTACTTTTGAAGATGGCGTGGGCGACTATTCTCAGCATGCCATGATTCATATGCAAGTCCAGTTTACGATTAACGTTGTGGGTAAGGATATGCCCATTACTGGGTATAACATGGTTATTCATTCAAATATTGGTGACTTATTAATTAAGGATTATTCAGCAGAAGATTTGGAAGAAAATATGACGATCAAACTAAACACCCATATGGGTACTTTGCAGTTAAGTGGAGATGGTGGTGCCATTGATGATAACGTGGGCTTTATTGACTTTACCGACAAGAATGGGATAAAAAATAATCCTGCCCGATAATTTGAGTAAATGAGTAATAGTAACCAACAAACATTTGGATTTGATGTTGGTTATTATTTTTTTGGCAAAATATAGACTCAATTGCCCGTTATCTCTTTAATTGCCTTGTTCTGAAAGGGTTCTTCTTGTAGAATGGAGTGACTTACTACTGGGGAGGTGGGTCTGGATGGAAGAGCGATTTAAACAGGAATTTAGTTGGCCATTATTTTTTAGTCCGTTTGTGTCTCGATTAGGCGATGCACTGTTTATTTTTGGGCTAAACTGGTTCATTGTGAAGGCAACTGGACACGCTTCTCTGTTAGGAATTGTGCAAGGAATTGGTGGTATTATTTTGGTGGCCGGTGATTTGTTTGCAGGACCAATGGTTGATAAATATAATCGCAAGCTAATTATGCTGATTGCTGATGCGGTGAGTTTTTTTGCGTGTTTAGTCATGGCAGCAATTATGGACGTCAACGAACCCGTTTTTTATCAGCTTGTTTTACTTACCTGCGTGATTGATATTGGTTTGGCATTCAATTTTCCTGCCGCTAAGGCCATTATTCCAGAGATTATTCGGCATGATAAATTATCTATATTTAATTCGTGGTCCAATACGGGACTTACGTTAGCTGATATTGTGGCACCCTTATTTGGTGGCTTTTTGTTGACGTTAAACTGGATTAATTTCAGGTCGTTTCTGTTTATCAATGCACTGTCCTTTCTATTATCATTCGTGTTTACGTGTGCGTTAAGGTATACCCCAGAGATGGACCATACCAAAGAAACCATGCCGATTTTGGATAGTTTGGCGAAAGGCTTAAATTATGTGCGTCATAATCGGGACGTGTTTCGTTTGATTATCTTTGACGCCATTTTAGCAGCAATGTACGCTGGGTTTACCTTGCTGCTGCCCTATGATGTTGATCACTATTACAACGGAGATGAACGGCTATACAGTTATGTTTTGACGCTGGTTGCAATTGGCGGCATGTTGGGCGGCCTTTCATTAGTTTTAAATAAACAAAAACCTAAAATTAAAAATAATTATCAGGATGCTTTTATCTTAGGAATGGGATTAATCATCACGGGAATTTGGGTAAACTACGCGTTGTTGTTGGCAGTGGCGTTAGTTTACGGATTTTATACAGCTCGGATGGGGATCCGCATGATGACGATTGTTCAAAACGTCACAGAGGTTGCCTATTTAGGACGGGTATTTTCGATTTGGTTCTTGTGCTTTGATAGCATGCATCCGTTCGGCTCATTTGTGTTTGGCTTTATATCGGATTGGTTTAACCATGGCACCTTTTTTGTGCTCGGTGGACTAGTACTTTTCGGTTTATTGGTCGTATACTTAATGGGAAGAACACCAGAATGAAAGAGGGTGGCGAAGTGGATTCGATTTTATATGATTTGGAATTTGCCAAAAGTGATCAACGCTTGGCAAATGTTTTTCCAAAGGCTCAAGAAACGTTTTATACCGGATTTGTAAATAGCATCGGGGCAGACGGCGTCATTCTCAACACTTTTGATGATACAGGCCAGGCTGATGGTGCGGTTTACATTCAGTTTGATGCAATTGATAACGTTGAATATGACAGTCCAGATCTGGATAATATGATGGAAACAATCCAGATTGCCGAAGCTGATCATTTAATCACGATTACCGATCAGATTCCGGAATTTGACCAAACAAGTGATTTAATTAAACAAGTTGTTGAGGCGGCATTCAATAGTCGGGAATTCTTGGTTCTCACGAGAAGTGATTTACAGAACTATCAAGAAGGCACAGTGGCTGCTGTCCGTGAAAATGATTTTGAAATGACATTGGTGGATAAATTTAATTTGATGCACCGAGTAGATGCCACTATTAAATATACAGAAGCGGAAATTGTTGAGTTTTCTGGGCGTGAATTAGCGGTTGAATCGGCCATGTGGCCTAAGATTGCTGCACAAGATCCGGAATCACGTTTGACCATTACGGATGAATCCAGTTTTTACAAAATGTTAAAAACGGCAGAAAAAAAGCAAACACTCATTACAATTAACGATGAAACTAAATCAAGCAACTTTTTTGTGGGGACTGTCAATTCAGTTAATGAAGAAGAGGTTCTTTGCAATTTAGTAGACATGGCGGGACAGTTTGGTGGCTATTCGTTGATTCGAATGGACACAATTGCCAGTATTACGTTGACATCAGATTACTTACAAGTTATTAATGCATTTGTTCAGTATCAAAAGGAGCATCAAACGTTTGTCCAGCCTGTTTTAAATGAAGAACGGTTATTTGATGCCACGGATGATTTGTTTCTTGCCATAATTAAACAAGCCGAAACATTTTCAAGAGTTTTAAGCATTACTCTAATAACCGGTGCTCGCGAAATGGGATATATTACTGAACTCGGTGAAGAAACTTTCCGATTTCATGTGATTGATCCAGATTTGTATGTGGATCAAACTGGCGTAGAAGTTACTATAGAAGATGTCGATGAACTTTCATTCGATTTTTTGAATGCTGTTTTATTAGAGAATCATTTACGAGACAAGGGAATTTTGTAAGAAGGTGAGTAAATGACGTTCAAAGTGATTCGCGGGGATATAACTAAGATGCACGTTGACGCAATCGTGAATGCCGCCAATACAACGTTACTAGGCGGTGGGGGTGTTGATGGCGCAATTCATCGGGCGGCCGGGCCACAGCTACTGGAAGCCTGTCGCGCGTTGAATGGGTGTCAAACTGGCGAGGCAAAAATTACGCCTGGCTTTAAACTACCCGCTAAGTTTGTGATTCATACACCAGGACCAATTTGGCATGGTGGAAGCCATCACGAAGCGGAGTTATTGCACAATAGCTATTTAAACAGTTTACGGCTGGCTGAAGATCATCAGTGTGAAAGTGTAGCTTTTCCTTCAATTAGTACTGGCGTTTATCGCTTTCCGTTGGGTGATGGTGCAGAAATTGCCACTTCGACGATTTTGGCGTTTTTGAAAACAGCTGTATTTGTTAAAAATGTGACGATGGTGTGCTTTGACGACGGAACTTATCAGGCGTATCTGGCGGCTGGTAAGAATAATTAGGTAAATTAAAAAAGCTAGGAATGCAGTCCTCAAAAATGTATAACATTGAGGTGACTGGCATTGCTGGCTTTTTTGAGGACAACTCCGCAGAACAGTCATAAAAACTCTAAGCATAATTCCAGCGGATTGCGATCCTACCTCCATTACCCTTAGAGTTTTATGACTACCATTCTGCTTCGTTCACTATCTGAGGACAACTCCGCAGAACAGTCATAAAAACTCTAAGCCTAATTCCAGCGGGATTGCGATCCCACCTCCATTACCCTTAGAGTTTTATGACTACCGTTCTGCTCCGTTCACTACTTGTTGTCTCTCATATAATTATTAATACGCTGAATATCATCAGCTGTTGGTTTATATGAATTTATTTTGATATTGTGAATCTTTTCCACGGATAAATGAGTCCCAAACGCTACGTCTGCATCTGTTAAATCATGTTTCTTCTGATAACCGACAATTTCTTCAGTTAATTTAGTTAAATCATTCATTACAAATCCTCCTCGTGTGGTTGGTTCCTTTACATTTAATGTACCATAGTTGAGGATAAAAAGAACGTGAATTGTCGGTTTTTTCAAAGAAATTCGTCAAATTGGGCATGAATTTGTTATAATGCATTTCAAGAGGGATTGAGGTGAGAAGCATGAAATATCAAAATCTATTATTTGATGTGGACGACACATTACTAGATTTTAAAGCGGCTGAAGATCAAGCGCTTAAAGGATTATTCAAGGAAATTCAACATCCTTTAACTGATGATGTCGTCAATTATTTTCGCGTTTTGAACGAGAAAATGTGGCAACGGTTTGAACTCGGTCAACTGGACCGCCAAACCTTAGTCAATACAAGATTTACCAAACTTTTTGCACACTACAATGAAGAAGTCGATGGTATCAGATACGAACGAATTTATCGTGACTTCTTAACACAGGGGCATCAATTAGAACCACATGCAATTGAGCTTCTCAATAGTTTAAAGGATCAATTTAATTTATTTATCGTTTCAAACGGAATTGCAACAGTGCAACAACAACGCTTAAATGATTCTGGCTTGGCGAATTATTTTAAACATATTTTTGTATCTGAAGAAGTGGGGTATCAAAAACCACGAATTGAGTTTTTCGATTTTGTAGCTAAAACCATCGCGGGATTTACGCCCAAAAATTCACTAATTATTGGCGATTCTTTAACATCGGATATTCAAGGCGGTACAAACGCAGGAATTGATTCTGTATGGTTTAACCCGGCATTGCAACCTAATCATTCAACTGTAAGTCCTACATATCAAATTGATGATTTACTGGATTTAAAGGAAATCGTTTAGTGATAGATTTTTTGGCAGCATTTTAAATTATAACTAGTATTTAAGCAGTCACTCATGAAATTCGAGAGGAAAAATCGAATGAAATGAGTGGCTTTTTTTCATTTCCTTTTTGAACTAACTGAATAGTTCAAATGATTGCATGAATTTTTAGTAAGTGTTATCGTATATTGTTAGAATTCTAACAATATAAAACAAGAGGAAAACTATGGAGAATCATTTAGGTGTTAACCATCAATTACATGTTTTGGCAAACATGTCATCGCGGCGATTTAGCGAGGCATTTTTAAACAATGACATTACGGGAAAGCAAGGCGGTATTCTGCATTATTTGTTGTGGAATGCAGGAAAACGAGAGATTTATCAACGCGATGTTGAAAAAAATTTCAGTATTCGCCGTTCTTCAGTGACTAGTTTGTTGAAAAAGCTTGAGGACAAGCAATATATTACACGTGAATCAGTAGAAGGGGACGCACGTTTAAAACAGATCGTTCTCACTCCTAGGGCTCTCAAACTACGTAAAAGTGTTATCCAAGGTTCGTATGATTTCGAAGATAAGCTATTGCAGAATGTTTCGGCGGCAGATATTGAGGTTTGGCAAAAAGTAACTAAACAAATGATTGCCAATTTAAGTGAAGAAAAAATAGGAAGTGGTAAATCATGTTAAAACGACTGGGACATTCAGTCAGAGAATTTAAAAAATACGCTTGGATTTCACCTGTCTTGGTTGCAATTGAAACGTTTATCGAGACCTTTATTCCATATTTAATGTCCAAGATGATTGATAACGGCATTATCCCAGGGAACTTGGGTTACATCGAAAAATTGGGTGGCTTCATGTTAATTGGCACTTTTGTTTCTTTGGCTGGTGGAGCTGGGGCAAGTTGGTATTCTAGTAAAGCTAGCACCGGATTTGCCAAAAACTTGCGACATGACTTGTATCACCATATTCAAGATTTTTCATTTGAAGATGTGGATCACTTCTCCACTTCAAGTATTGTAGTGCGTTTGACAACGGATATCATGAATATTCAACAGGCGTTTCAGATGTTGATTCGAGCGGCTGCAAGAGCACCCCTCATGTTGATTTTCTCGATTACGATGGCGTTTACGGTTGATTCCGAAATGGCAATGGTATTTGTCGTCTCTGTACCATTAATGGCAATTGGGTTGACCATAATTATTGCGATTGGCCGTCCGTTGTTTAGAAAAGTTTATCAACGCTATGACGGGTTAAACCGAGTTGTTCGAGAAAATTTGCGAGGCATTCGCGTTGTGAAAACCTATAATCGTGCGGAGACAGAAGATAAGAAAGCAGCAAATGCTTCCGCTCGAATTTATGAGGTGTTTAGTAAAGCAGAACGCATCCTTCAGTTAAACAGTCCGATTATGCAGTTTGTAATGTATGGCACCTTACTGTTTTTGGCGTGGTTTGGGGCAAAACGCATTGTCGCCGGCTCAATGCAAACGGGCCAATTAGTCAGTTTAATCGCCTATGCGATGTCCGTTTTAATGAGCTTAAATATTTTATCTAACGTGTTTAACCAAATGACGATTTCTTTGGCCTCGGCACAACGGATTGATGAAGTGTTAACCTAAAAGAGTACGTTAACCAATCCAAAAGAACCAGTCACCACTGTCAAAAATGGTGCAATTGAGTTCGACCACGTTAATTTTGCGTATGCCGATGATCATGTTAACCGCTTAACAGATATTAATTTACACATCAAACCTGGTGAAACCATTGGCATTATTGGTGAAACTGGGAGTGGTAAGAGTACTTTGGTACAACTCATCCCTCGTTTGTATGATGTTAATCAAGGAACGGTTCGCGTTGGCAACTGCGATGTACGAGATTACGACATTCGGACTTTGCGGGATAATGTTTCCATGGTGCTTCAACAAAATGTGCTTTTTTCTGGCAGTATTGCAGACAACTTACGCTGAGGCGATGAGCACGCTACGAATGCTCAGTTGATCAAAGCTGCTAAGTTGGCTCAAGCCGATGAATTTATTCAGAGCTTACCAGATGGCTATGATACGTACATTGAACAGGGCGGGAGCAACGTTTCTGGTGGTCAAAAACAACGCCTGACAATTGCGCGGGCTCTGTTGAAAAAACCTAAAATCTTGATTTTGGATGATTCGACCAGTGCGGTTGATACGCACACAGATAGTTTGATTCAAGAAGCCTTCCACGATGAATTACCAGACATGACCAAATTAACCATTGCGCAGCGAATTTCATCTGTGCAAGGGGCCGATCGTATTGTTGTGTTAAACGATGGGAAGATTGAAGCCGTTGGGACGCATGACGAATTAATGGAATCCGATCCGGTTTATCAAGATATTTACAATTCACAAATCAAAGGAGGAGAATCGCATGCAAAGAACTAGAGTTGCTGGCAGAGCTAAATTGAATGGTTCGGCTTGGCAAATTTTATGGCGTTTGTTGAAATACATTATGCAGAAAAGTCACTTTGCGTTGTTTATTGCCTTCTTCTCTGTGATTGTTTCTGCCGGTGCGTCGGTTGTGGGAACGCTGTTTATTCAGCGGTTAATCGATGATTACATCACGCCATTACTGAAGGTTGCGCATCCTAATTTTACCCCCTTATTCCACATGATTATTTTGATGGGCGCGATCTACCTATTGGGTGTTATTGGAACCTTACTATATTCACAACTGATGATCATGACAGGTCAAAAATTGCAAAAACGGATTCGAGACGAAATGTTTACTCACATGCAAGAACTACCGTTGAGTTATTTTGATTCAAACGACTACGGAGATGTCATGAGTCGTTACACAAATGATGTTGACACGTTGCGGCAAATGGTTGAACAAAGTTTTCCCATGTTTATTAATGCAATTTTTAACATGGTGTTTACGTTAACGGCTATGATCACCTTGAGCCCCACCTTAACTATCATCAGTTTATTGGTTTTTGCGCTGAGTATTTTTATTGTGCGAAAGTTAAGTTCAAAAAGTAGCGAGTACTTCCGTAAGCAACAAACGGCTTTGGGAAATATTGACGGCTATATTGAAGAAATGTTGAATGGCCAAAAAGTCATCAAAGTATTCTCTCATGAGGATCAGTCCAAAGCGGGGTTTGATACCCGAAACGAAGATTTGCGGCAGGATGCCAGCATGGCCAATGGACTATCAACAATGCTGTTTCCAATCATGGGAAACGTTGGAAATATTTTGTACGTCTTGATTGCCGTAGTTGGTGGCTATTTTGCGGTCAACCATGTGACGCCAATTACATTAGGTGAAATTGCAGCCTTTGTACAGTTGAGTCGCTCTTTCAGTCAACCAATTGCGCAAATTACCATGCAATTAAATTCAATCATTATGGGCCTCGCTGGTGCGCAACGAATGTTTCAGTTGTTTGATGAACCAGTTGAACAGGATTCTGGAAACACAACGCTGGTATATGTTCAGGAAGATGCGCAACATAATTTGACCGAAACAAGTGACCGAACCGATAAATGGGCATGGAAGACAGTTGAAACTGATGGGAGCGTAAAATTAACTCCTGTTAAGGGCCACATTGAGTTTAAGGATGTCAGCTTTAGTTATGATGGAAAGAAAACAGTGTTGCATCATATTTCACTAGATGCTAAACCTGGCGAAAAGATGGCTTTTGTTGGTGCTACAGGTGCCGGCAAGACCACCATCACTAATATGCTGAATCGTTTTTATGATATTTCTAGTGGTCAAATCATTTATGACGGCATCGATATCAAACAGATTCAAAAAGCGAGTTTGCGGTTATCCATGGGAATTGTTTTACAAGATACCAACCTGTTTACTGCGTCAATTCGCGATAATATTCATTACGGACGGTTAGACGCAACGAATGAAGAGGTTGTGGCGGCCGCCAAATTGGCCAATGCCGATAGTTTTATCCGTAATTTGCCCAAGGGGTATGATACCGTCATTGATGGCTCGGGATCTGATTTGTCACAAGGTCAACGCCAACTCTTGTCGATTGCCCGGGCTGCAATTGCCGATCCGCCAACGATGATTATGGATGAAGCAACCTCAAGTATTGATACTCGAACGGAAGCGCTTGTTCAATCCGGGATGGATAATTTGATGCACGGACGAACCACGTTTGTGATTGCCCATCGGTTGTCCACGATTCACAATTCCGATGATATTTTAGTCATTGAAGATGGTCGAATTATTGAAGAAGGAAATCACGAAGCTTTGATGCAAAATAAAGGTGAGTATTATGAGCTTTACACCGGGAAAACAATTTTAGAGTAAGATAACTAAAGGTT
>NZ_BJWE01000037.1 GCF_007990205.1 Pediococcus parvulus
ATTTCCATATATCTGTTATTTCACTCCTATTTAAATTTTTTCTTCACTGCCCTGCTTATTTAATGAGAAATTTATCTATACACACTGAATTTCTTTCGATACCGAATAAAGGTTGTCCGCTTAATCCCAGTATTTCGAGCCACATCCACATCGCTCATACCATTTTGATAAAGTTTAAAGGCATGTAACAAACGGGGATCATCTTCAGCGTATTGAGGCTTGCGACCATGATATTTGCCCTGCTGTTTGGCTAGGGAAATCCCTTGTTGCTGACGCTCAATGATCCGCTTACGTTCACTTTCAGCTTGGTATTTATAAAGTTCAATAATGAGGTTGGTCATGAGTTGACGTAAATTGGGGTCAGCAATCCCTGTTATGGACGGTAAATTCAACACATCTAGGGTGGCACCCTTATTTTGAATGGAGTTCATGATCTTAGTCAAATCATGGTTGTTTCTGCCTAAGCGATCTAATTCAGTGACCATTACAATATCACCCTCACGAATATAGGCCAGCATTTTTTGCAGTTCTGGCCGATTAGTGTTAGCCCCACTTAATTTATCCGTAAATAATTTATCAACGTCTTTTAAAGCCGCTAACTGTCGATCTAAATGTTGCTCCTTGGAACTCACACGCGCATAACCGATTTTAGCCATTTCCAATTCTCCTTTTGGACAGTTCTAATGAACACTTGTAATTCCTAGTATAGCACAGAAATAAAAAAGACCAATAGGGTATACCCTAATGGCCTTTTCTAAAAGCTGTTTCAGATCTTTGTCTTCCAGACTTCTTTTTGAGGGCCTGTGGGCTTTATAGCGATAGTAATGCGCTCTTGAAACCCCGATGACTCGCCACATCTTAGTTACCTGGTAATTTTGGCTTTCTTGTTGGATATAATCAAAGATATCGGTTATCTCTGCGCAAGGAAGCCGAGGGCTTTTTTTAGGATTTCGTTCTCCTCAGACAGGGAAGCCAGCCGCTTTTCCATCGCTTTAATTTCGTCTGGCGATTTACCGGATTGAGTTTTGGCTTGGCCCTGGATCCACTTATGAACGGTTGAATAGCCAATGCCATATTCTCTGGCCAGTTGGGCGGCTGATTCGCCTTGTTTATATAGGTTGATGATGTTTTGTTTGAATTCTTTGTCGTAACGAGTTGGCATGTAAAAATTCCTTCCTTTTGAGAGACGATTTATTCATTATACGCTCTCTTAAAAGTTGTCTCAGGAATCAGCTTACATCCAACTTGAAAAGAGTACCTTACAACGGACAATTACCATTATTGTTATGGTGATGGGGATTATCACGCTGCTGGCGACCTTGGGGCTATTAATGTGGGTTATTGTACCGATGGTGCTGCACGGATCCGGCCTTAAGTCGATTTGGGACACTTGGCACCCTGAATTAACGGGTTGGGGCGCCGTTAGATGTATTGGGGCGATACTTACTAGCTTTTTGGTGATTTGTATCGAGCTGTTAGTGATCGGATTGCCAACCGTGATTGCGATTAAAATAATGGAATTTGTTGATAAATCGGATAGATAGGAAAACGCATAGCAAGACATTCAAATATTGGGTATTTTTTCAAAGCACGCAGGTAAACTTTAAAAGTTAACATAGTTCCAATGTAGACTTTTATCTTGCGGACAATGTAAAAGTCTACATTGGAACTTTTTTATAAATCATCTTTAATTTCTTGAAGTGTAGCATTAGAACTTGTAATTTATCTTTAGATAGGTTTTATTTATCAATGAGAATTACCTTTCTTAATTCGATATACAAGGATCCAGAAAGGTAATGCAATTAGAACAGTGCCAATTAACGGAATAAATGAATATAAAACAGCTGCGCATGTATAGTTATTTTGATAAATAACAAAATATAATAGAGCACCTGCAGAAACAATTATTCCCGAAATGGGTAAACTTTTAGTCGTGTAAAAGAGTAAATTTTTCTCATATTTTTTCATAAAAATTGCCTCTTATTAATGATTCATTGCACATGCACCTTCTGATGCAGCGCCACACACGACAGCGCAAGCTAAACCTGCGATGCCATTTACGGCAGCCCAAACTGCACAATAGGAACCACAAGCTAACACACCAGCCATACCGCATGAAAATTCTTTGCCATGAAATTTAAAATGCTTTGTCTTTTTTTTCGCCAGAATATTAATTTGATTCAGTTCATTGTTTGAGGCGGAAAATTCGGTTTTTGGTGATGTGCTCTTAGTAGTACCTTGCTCAGCAGAGAAGCTTACAACCTTATTATTGCTCTTATCAACAACCGTTTGAGTTAATATTGTAGTATTTTTGTCATTATTTTTGTAAACATTATAAACAACATCCGTTGATATAGAAGGATCTACTGAGGATGTTGCACGATAATTATATGGTGTGACTGCGTCTTGGTCATTGGTATAACCACGTTTTTTTATATTATTTAAATAGTTATTTATTTTCTCACTTTTATTTAAATTAGAAACATCTTGCTGTGCATTGCTTGAGCTCAAAGACGAAACCTTTGCACTCAAGTTTGAATATTTAAGCTCTGTATTTAAATTATGGTAATAAGATCCAACTCTAGTTTTAGCCGAACCATTAATTGGGAATAAGAACGAGCCAAGTAATACAGTAACTGAGCACATTAGTAGTCCGATAAATATTTTTTTAAAATGTTTTGCCTTACTCATAATCAACAACTCCTCTAATTTTTAAGGAACCCTTATTGTAAGAACTTGTCTACTACTGAAATTTTGGATTCTCCAACTAAACGTGTAACCTCATGGGTGCCATTGTATTTTATTAAAGTTGGTATAGCATTTACATGCAGTCCCTTTAATTTTTTATAGCTAGAATTAGGTTCGTTAGCTAAATCGACTTTAAAGATTTCCTTGTTAGGATGCTTAGCAATAGCTTGTCGGTAAATCTTTTTCATTTTTTGACAATGAATGCAGTATCTAGAAGCATAGAGGACATACGTTATCTTTCTTTTCTTTTGTTTGAGCAATTTTAATGCGGTGGTTAATTTTACATTCACCACTTTTCCTTCTGACTTTGCGAGCACTGTACTTGGAAGTAAAAACATGAGGCTGATTCCTATTACGAACAAGCAAAAACTGCTTAAAACTGTTATTTTTCGTTTTTTCATAAAAAGCCTCCTCAACACATAAAATCGATGTTAAAACAATCAATATATGCTACATGATCATAATATCACAATTAATTTTGTTTGCCATTTTAAATAAGCGAGTCTCTTGTTTTCCAGAAACGCTATTCTTACCAATAAATTTTATTTGTTCATTTCTGCCACTGTTAGTTAGCTCGTACGTGTAAACTTCACTAAACCCAGCCTCGGTTAGCGTTAGATTGCTTTTAGTAAACTTGGCAGTTGCGGCTAAACCATCACCTTTGCTAGAGTCAAACGTCCATTGATGACTCTGGAGATCTTGTGCAGTTGACTTTCCACAAGCAGTTAGGCCAACCGCAATCAGCAATACTGTCATTACAGCGATTATATATTTCCTATATGATTTCATAAGTTACTCTCCCTCTATAATCCTTATCCCAGCATTTTCTTATGTCTAGTCTCTAATTCTTGATCGATGTTGTCCTGCAATTTGTCTTCCTCATCATCAGTTGTCTGATCGGCTTTTTTGGCTTGGTGCTGTGCTTTAACTGTCTGATTCCACTTATCTACCTTGTTTTTAAAATTAGTTTCTTGACTGGCTTCTGGTTGGCCTTGATACTCGTTCTGTGACAAGTTAACCAAATGATCGGCGCCAGGAAATAGTTTAAATTGGAACGCTTTTGTAGCTTTGACCGGCCGCGCATTACTAAAGATTAATAAACTCCGATCTTCGGGCATACGCATGATTTCGTCGGGCGTCATGAGCGAACGGCTCGTATAGCTGTAACTATCGCTTTTGCTATGGCTCTCTTCGTTGCTATGACTGGTACTCTCACTTCCCGTTTCGACTTTAACGGTTGATTTACCTAACAAATCACTAAAGTATTTAGCGGTCACGTCGTTAGCCGCATTCAAGCAGATTTTAACGGCGTGATTCCCTAAGATACTTTCGGCTTTATCCTTGCCGTACAAGGCTTGCAGCTGGGTTAAGGTCTGGCAAATGGTCGTCACACCAATACCGTACCCCCGGCAAGTTGCCAGGAACTCTTCATACTTCGGAAACTTCCCTAAATTAACAAATTCATCAAGGATAAAATCGACTTGATGGGGTAATTTAGCGTGATGATCGGCAGCTAATTTGTATAATTCATCAAACAATTGTGAGAAAAACAGATTGATGAAGCTTTCGTAAGTGTTATCCATCACCGGAATAATCACGTATAGGACAACCTTAGTATTGCCAATCTCTTTTAAATCAAAATCTGAAAAGCTGGCAAAGTCGGCCACTTCTTGATCGACAAACTTCGAAATGGTTGCCAGCAAGCTCTCAATAATACTGGCTTTCATTTCCCCTTTCGCCTTTTTAAAACCTAATTCATAAGCACGTCTCGCTGGATCGGACATTTTCAAATCCAGGAACAAGGTATCTAACGGACTATCTGTGCCCTTTTCTTCGGCTTCCACATCATTTTCCTGTAAGACTTGGGTTACGCCCGCCAAGTTCCGTTGCTCTGGCGACCGGTGGTTCATGACAAACAGAATTAGTGCCTTCAAAAGTTGCCGTTGGGTACTGAACCACACGTCTTTCTTACCTTCCGCATTCTCACTTTGGACGATCTTAGTGGCGACGGTTTCGGCTTGAATATCCCGTTGAATATAATCAAAGGGATTATAGCGGTCACTGTGCGTCATGTTGGCAAAGTTGACGACATGCACTTGATAACCTTGGGCTAACTTAACCCCGGCCGTTTTTTCGTATAATTCACCTTTCGGATCGGTGACGACAATACTGTTCTCCGTTTCGTTAAACAGGTTGGTAATCACGACTGATTGGGTCTTATACGAACCGGGACCCCCGACCACAAAAATATTCCGGTTGGGTTTGGTTGAGTTGTTCTGATAAACAGCCTGCTTATCCACGATTCCTAAAATTGTGCCATTCATGTTAATCTGCCCCCTTCGATGATTTCTCACGGTCGACTAATGATTTGAGAACTGCTGCCTTGGTACTGTTGTTAAACGCTGTTGTCAGGTCTTTGGCATTGATACTAAAGTAATGGTTACTCAATTCTTTTAGATCACCCCAGGTCGCACTCCCGTGAGTTTCAGTGTCCGCAGTTTCCCACGCTTTATGTTTGCTGTTTCGTTTCAAAGCAAAATAGATGGTGTATAGGATCACGGCGACACTGACAATAATTAGTACCGGGTTCTTTTGGCCTAAATATAAGTTGTAATAGTGCCAAGGGTGTAAAGCTAATTGTTTTAATACGGTTGGCATATGATCCGCAAAGGTTAGCTTATAACGGGACAAGGCCATGACAGAGCCAGCTAAAATCTCCGCTAAATACAAGCCAATGATTAGCGTTAGTAAATACGGCCAGCTTGCTTTAATGGCATTTAAGAGTTTACTTTTCATCTAATCACCTAGGGGTCAATGGAACATCCATACGAAAAGTAGCGGTAGGATCCCGAACAAAAAATCAGAAACGTTGATTTAACAGCGTTTATGATTTTTTATATTGGCTTTATTTAAAAAGAGCTCTGGAACATTCGTACGAAAAGTAGCGGTAGACTTTAAAAACCGAACAATCTTATTTTTCGTCTGCTTCATCCAATGGTCTTAAATGACCATTTTCTAACGCTTCATTATATTGGAACGTGTACTTACCGACAAAGTTAATGTGTTCAAACATCAGTGGCGATAATTTGCCGATCATGTCGTCAGAACAATCAAACCCTTCTGATTGCATCTGCGTCACAATCTTTTCCAGGTAAACGGTATTCCAATAAATAATGGCATTCGTGACTAAACTGAGAGCATTTAGTTGTTCTTCCATACCATCAAAATACGTTTGATAAAGCTTCCCTTTCCGACCATAAAAGATGTTTCGACAAAGCGCGTGCCGAGCTTCACCTTTATTTAGCTGTTCCAAAATTTGACGCGCATAAATCTCATCTGAAAGATAGCGTAATTGATGTTTCGTTTTATAGACTTTGCCGTATTCAGTAATCGCTTTACCCAAAGCGGTTGGGTGGCCTTCACGTTGCAAGGCCTGAGTTAATTCTGTCGCATTGACCTTACCAGACTTTAACGAACCGGCCACGCGTAAAATATCCTCCCAATGTTCTTCAATCAACCTTAAATTAATGCGGTTTTGAGACACCCCATTTAAGACTTGATAATCAGCGGTCGAATCAATCCGCCATAGCTTGGTTCCCTGACTATTAGCAATTCGGGGACTGAACTGAAAACCTAATAGGCCAAATAAGCCAAAGACTAAATCGCTATAACCGGCGGTGTCGGTCATAATCTGAGTGGGTTCCAAACTGCTGCCTTGATTTAAAAAGCCTTCTAATAGGTAGAGAGAATCTCGTAAGGTCCCTGCAACCACCATGCCATGAAAGCCGATATATTGATCAGAAACAAAATTGTAAAAAGTAACCCCGCGACCGCGGCCAAAGTATTTTGGATTGCTACGAGAATATAAAGACCTTTGGGGGGTAACGTAACGAATGCCATCGGCCGAAGCCATTTGACCGTCGCCCCAGATGAGCGCACTTTTTAATTTTTTATGCGCGTTAATAATGCGGCGATTGGCGGCGGCAAGGGTATCAATTCGCAAGTATTGATGGTCCACGTACATTAACCGATCGTATTTTAGACTATTTGAACTGTTTTTAGCCACTGGCGAAAGGCCAATGTTACAAGCCTCAGCTAATAAAACCGCTAAAATACTAATATCAACGTGTTTCATCTTCGTCCCACTTTCACTAACGTGACTAAAACATTGTGTTAACTGTAACTGTTGGTTAACCTCCAAGAGAATATCCGATAAATCAATTTTGGGAATTAAATGCCGAACCCGACTTTTAAAGGCCGCTTCGTCCTTTTGTTCACGGACTTTGCGTAATTTGGCCACAATAATTTTTTCTTGGCCGTCAACCTCTTTGACCTGGGCCATTTCTGAATCAGCCCAATTTTTTAGGGCCTCGGCATAGGATAAAGCTAAATCCTGTTTCACCGCTTCAACGGCTGCTTGACCAGTCTGCGGTAAATCAAGTTGTTGAATCAAAACGGCCTTTTGTTGACGCCAAGTAGACTTATCAATTAAGCAGGCCATGGGATCAAGATAGCGATTACTTTGCCGGACGTAAATATCATGACGCTTAAGACCATGAACCAGAAGCTCGATGCCGGCAATCAACACACACTGATTGGTTACTTGGGGGTTCTCACGAATATAATAACGCCATTTTTTCGGTAGTTTTTCGACGATCTGTTCAAACATCCGATAGGTAACCGGGCGCGGAAACCGTTGGCGAATAAACTCCCAAACCATCAGACAATCTTGGCCAGTGGTAGTCCCTTCAAAAACAATAGTGGCTAAAATATCCGGAATGAATTTCCGGAATTTTCGATAAGCATTTAACAGTTCTTCAATGGCAATTGGTTCTCGCTCATTACGCACTAACTGATTAACCTGGGTAACGGCTGACTCAATTATTTCAGGTGGATAAGTTGCTAAAACTTTGTTTCTGAGATCTTGACTGCTGATCGTTTCGTCCATCAATAACCTGACAATCTGGGAGAGCGTTAAAGCTGCATGATCAAAATCTTTAATGGTTCGCAGCCGTTCCTTGGCTTCTTTATTTTTGGCCCGTTTAAAAAGCGTCTCGTAGAAGCGTGAAAGAGCTAGTAATTGTTCATCCATCGCTCGTTTGCGATACTCGGAAACAAAAGCGACCAATAACGCCGTTTGTCTTTTGACGGACATCCGTTTAATCAGACTGGCCTTGGCTTTAAAAGCATAGTTGGCCAGATTCTTTAACTTTCCTGCTGGAATTGCGCCTAATTGCCAATCCTCAGTTTTAAATTGTTGAAACTGTTTTAATCGAGTAAAGCCACGGTTAATTTCTTTGCGGCTTTCATCCATCAAAGGATTTCTTAAGAGATCCATTTTAATGGTGGCCCCATAGATGGGTTCCCCAACGGCAGTTAACAGATTTAAAAGTCGGTCCGTTTCTTCCGCTGAAGGGACGGCCACTAATTGACTATCCAAAAGGTCGGCGGCAACCTCCGTGACCCCATTAACAAAGCGTTCAAAGGTGGTCACCCCTGGTAAGAGAATTTTTTCATCCAAACATTTTTTTAGCAGCATATCAAAAAGTAGTTTTTCGGTTTCGTTTGTAAAACGCGCTCGCTCAAGCAGCCAGTCGTTCAGGCTCGCTTTGACCGCGGGATCAGTAAAGGCTTGATAATGATATTTTCGCTTAATCAGCGCCATATGTTGGCTAATGGTCATTTTTCGCGTGTAGCCTGCTAATGCCCGACCATCAATAGTTAACTGTTTAGCTAAATAATCAATTACCTCAGCTGGGACTTGTTGTAGATTAGTTGGAAAAGTTCCTAAAAATCTAACTGAGCTCAATTGAACGGCAAAGCCTAATTTAGTCGTTGCGGAACGCATTTCATCAATTAACGCGCGATCAAAATCAGTTAATTGAAAATACAGCCGCAGTTGATCGGCAGAAGAGATGCCCTCAAAAGTTCCGAAGCTTTGTTGGTGATGCGGGTTAGTCGGCATATTATTCTCCAATGTTTTTAAAAAACTATAGTTTTTGGAAAGGTTTCGCTATACTTTGATTAGGTTGATTTAACCGGGTTTTGAGTTTTCAAAAACTCATTATCAAAAAGTTTATAATAAACCATTGCCAAAAGATAGCTAAATTTACCCTGGCTATCAAAAAACTAAGGAGTCACTCATGATTATTGGATATGCACGGGTTTCAAAAGATGATCAGAATCTCAATCGCCAAATTGATCAATTAATGGCTTATGGTGCCGAAAAAATCATTCAAGAAAAGTTTACCGGGACCCGGCAAAGAAGACCGGGAATTACCCAGCTTCTCCAAACCATTCGGGCTCATGATGTCGTGGTCGTTGAAAGTATTTCCCGCTTGGGCCGCAATACGTTGGACATTTTAAATCTGATTCAATTACTGCACCAAAAACAAATTAAGTTTGTTTCTTTAAAGGAGCAGATGGACACCGAGACCCCAACTGGTCGAGCCATGCTGCAAATGATGAGTGTGATTGCGGAACTGGAGCGGAATTTATTAGCTGATCGGGTTAAAGAAGGGATTGCGGCCAGTCGTCGGCGTGGCGTGACAGTTGGCCGACCACGAATCGCCCAAGAAAAGTTGGATATTGCCATTCGGATGTATCAAAGTGGTGACTATTCAGTTAAAGAAATTTTGGCCACCAACCAAATTTCCTCAGGAACTTTTTACCGCGAAGTGAATCGGTTAAAACTAAAAAAGCTTAAAAGAAAAGATGACCCATCTGCTTCTCACAACTGACTTCTAAATATTATGGATTCCAAAAAAGATTTACGACCTTTAGTTTTAACAAAGTTGACAAGCCATTGGAGTAGCTCTTATACTATACATAGATGATCGTCTATGTAATGGAAGGAGAAAAAATGGATTATCAAAATTACGTTCAAATGCTAAAAGCAATGGCTGACCCGAACCGCCTAAAAATCATTGATCTGCTTTCATGTGGATCACTTTGTGCTTGTGATATCCTCCAGCATTTTGATTTTTCTCAACCCACTTTGTCTCATCATATGAAGGTTTTGCAAAATGCAGGTATTGTGTTTGCGGTAAAGGATGGGAAATGGCAACACTATTCCCTACAAAAAAGGTTTGTCCAAGAGTTTAAACAGAATACCGACCAACTGTTAGCCGCTGATGAGCACTGCCTTTGCCAACGGTCTGATTGTGAAAAAGATGTTGCCAATTAAGTTTTTTTAAGCAATACATAGGCGCGTGTCTATGTAAGGAGCTGAAAAATGATGGAAAAGTATTCGCCACAAGAGATTAATTTAACCAAGTACCTATTTTTTACCGGCAAGGGTGGGGTTGGCAAAACCACGGTTGCCAGTGCCACTGCAATTAGCTTAGCTGATGCTGGTCACCGAGTTATGATCGTTTCCACTGATCCAGCTAGTAACTTGCAGGACGTTTTTAAAGTTAGTTTAACCAATCAGCCAAAGCCGATTCCAAACATTTCCGGTTTGTTTGCTGCCAACTTTGATCCGGTCATTGCTGCGAACGAGTATCGCGAGCAGGTTATTCAACCTTATCGAGGCGTGTTGCCCAAAGAAGCCATTCAGAATATGGCTGAACAATTATCAGGCTCGTGTACGGTTGAAATTGCTGCATTTAATGAATTTGCCAACTTTCTAACTAGTTCCAAGATTAATCAGCAATTTGACTATATTATTTTTGATACCGCGCCGACCGGCCATACCTTAAGAATGCTGCAATTGCCTTCTGCTTGGAGTAATTACCTGGATAAGAATGATCGTGGTGCATCCTGTCTCGGCCAACTAGCTGGCTTAAATGATAAGAAAGCTATGTATCAAAAAGCGGTTGAAACTTTAGGCAATCCTCAAGCGACGACTTTGTTTTTAGTTACCCGACCACAAAAAGGCGCCCTTCTGGAGGCACAACGCGCTTCACATGAGTTGGCAGCCTTAAACATTAAGAACCAGCAACTAATCATTAACGGTATCTTAAATCAGCCAACCGACGCAGTTTCTCAGACTATTTTTAAACAACAGCAAGCTGATTTGCAGAATATGCCAGTCACTTTAGACCAGCTACCCAAGTTAGCAATCCCATTGCGAGCATACAACGTATTGGGATTAGCTAATTTACGACTACTATTGAAAGACCAGCAGCCGCAAATCACTGAGGAACCGGTTACTGCTAGTCACTTTCCTGATCTGGATGTTGTCGTGAAGAATTTAGTGCAGTCAAATAAAAAAATTATCTTCACCATGGGCAAAGGTGGCGTTGGTAAAACAACCGTTGCCGTTCAAATTGCCCAAAAGATAGCTGCTCAACACAAAACCGTGCACTTGGCTACCACTGACCCAGCTGATCATTTGAAATACTTCAAAATCACAAGTCCGCTGATCAAGGTGAGCCATATTGATGAGAAAAAGTCTTTAAAAGAATATCAAAACGAAGTTCTCACTACTGCTAAAAAGACCATGAAGTCTAATGATGTTGATTATGTCGCTGAAGATTTGCGTTCACCATGTACTCAAGAAATTGCTGTCTTCCGAGCTTTTGCTGAGTTAGTCGCCCAAAATGATAGTGACGTCGTTGTGGTTGATACGGCTCCGACTGGTCATACACTCTTACTGTTAAACTCGACCCAAAGCTATGCTCAAGAAGTTGCCCATACCTCCGGCAGCGTCCCACAAGCAGTCGTTAATCTGTTACCAAGACTACAAGATCCTAAGCAAACTGAAATTGTTATGGTAACGCTACCAGAAGCCACGCCGGTTTATGAATCAATGCGGTTAGATGACGATTTGAAGCGAGCCAGTCTAGCTCATACTTGGTGGGTGGTCAACCAAAGTATGTTGGCAACTCAAACCACTGATCCATGTTTGCTGGCTCGAGTGCAAAGCGAAGTTAAATGGATTGATCAGGTAAAAGAGCTTTCGAATAATCATTTTGCTGTTATGCAATGGCAACCAAATTACGAAAAAACGCTTTTAACGGTTTAATTAATTAAAGGAAAAAAATAATTAATCAGTTTAGGAGGTATCATGCAAGTCTTTTTTGCCGTTGGAATTTTCTTACTCACATTATTATTCGTTATCTGGCAACCTAGAGGATTATCAATTGGATGGACAGCCGTTGGTGGTGCAATTTTAGCATTATTGTTTGGCGTGGTGAGTTTTAAAGATGTTGGAACAGTTACCGGAATTGTCTGGAATGCCACCTTATCTTTCGTGGCTATTATTCTGATTTCACTCATTTTAGATCAAATCGGATTTTTTGAATGGGCCGCCTTACACATGGCTCGCTGGGCAAACGGTCACGGTATTCGCATGTTTATTTTGGTGACCACCTTAGGCGCCGTCGTTGCTGCCCTTTTTGCTAATGATGGGGCTGCTCTGATTCTTACCCCCATTGTTTTAGCAATGGTTCGTGCCTTACACTTTGATGAAAAGCAAGTTTTCCCTTTTATTATTGCCAGTGGCTTTATTGCCGATACCACTTCTTTACCAATGATTGTTAGTAACTTGGTAAATATTGTCTCTGCAGACTTTTTTGGAATTTCCTTTTCAGCGTATGCGTTAAGAATGTGGATTCCTGATCTATTTTCGCTGTTAGGTAGTATTGGTATCCTGTATCTTTACTTTCGAAAAGCATTGCCACGAAAATTTGATGCCACTCAGGTTGCGGAACCCAGTTCTGCACTAAAAGATCAGCGACTTTTCAAGTTTTCATGGGTCGTCTTAATCCTCCTATTGATTGGTTACTTTAGTAGCGGTTTCTTAGGAATCCCCGTCTCCTTTATCGCACTGAGTATTGCGGCTATTTTTCTGATAGTTGGTCAAAGAAGTTCCCATGTTAATGCGATGGCAGCGATTAAAGGAGCTCCTTGGAACATTGTCTTTTTCTCAATCGGTATGTATGTCGTAGTCTACGGCCTTCAGAACGTTGGTCTAACAACATTATTATCAGGTGTCATTACCGAAATCGCAAAAGGTGGTCGGTTTGCTGCCACAATGGGCATGGGCTACTTAGCAGCACTTTTATCGTCATTAATGAATAACATGCCGACCGTCATGATTAATGCACTATCAATCAAAGGCGCTGACGTTTCAGGGCTCATCCATCATACGTTAGTGTACGCAAACATAATCGGCTCAGATTTGGGACCTAAGATTACCCCAATTGGCTCTTTGGCTACATTAGTCTGGCTACATGTGTTAGCTCAAAAGGGAGTTAAAATTAAATGGGGGACTTATTTTAAAATTGGAATTGTAACCACGATCCCAGTGTTGTTTATTACCCTATGTGGCCTCTGGTTATCATTATCGATTTTTGGTTAGAAAATATAAATCACAATTACTTTGGAGATGAATAGAATGAAAAAAATAGAGCTTTTTGAACCAGCAATGTGTTGTTCAACCGGTGTTTGTGGTCCCAGCGTTGATAAGGAATTGATTCAAACAACGGCCATTCAGCGGTATGTCAGTGTGAATGCACAGGGGCAGGCCATGTTCATTCGTCGTAATTTAGCCCAGAACCCCGATGCCTTTGTTCGAAATCCGATTGTTGCCCAAGAACTAAAACGTCAGGGTATAAATGCTTTACCAATTACGTTAGTGGATGGTCAGTTGGTAAAAACCGGTGAATACCCAACCATTAACGAGTTTAGCAGTTACTTAGACATGGATTTAGTAGCTGCTTTGGTTCACTAATAGTTTAGATGGAGGATTAATGATGACACAAATTTATTTTCTATGTACTGGAAATGCTTGTCGAAGTCAAATGGCTGAAGGATTCGCTAAAAAAATTTTAGGCAATGATTGGCGCGTTGCCAGTGCGGGAGTCGAGGTGCATGGCTTGAATCCATTGGCTGTTAAAGTTATGGCTGAAAAAGGAATAGATATTTCCCAGCAAACATCAAAGTTAATTGATCCCGATTATTTGCTTCACAGTGACCTAGTTGTCACCTTATGTGGAGACGCTCGTGATCGCTGTCCAGTCACCCCACCAACGGTCAAGAAAAAGCATTGGCCACTTCCAGACCCGGCTTTAGCAGCTGGATCCGAACAGGATAGAATAGTAGTTTTTCGGAAGGTCAGAGATCAAATTGAGCAGCAGATTATTGACTTAGCAAAAGTCGGTAACCTCTGAGGAATCAGTAGGTCCGTAACCAATACGAATTTTAAAATAGCGGTAGAAAACCGTATATTCAGATAACAAACATTCTGAGTGTTCGGCTTCCTACCGCTACTTTTCGTATGGATGTTCCATTAACCCCTTAATCTTGAGCAGCAAGCGTGTTTGCTAGAGCTTCTATATCTAAATCTTTTCCCAAAGCGTCTTGATAATCAGTTTCAAGAACAAATTCCTTTACTGTTCCGCTCATAGTTTGATATATAAAATAAATATAAACAGGCTTTTTATTAACAAATCGCTTTAGAGCTTTGTGATTAAACATAAGGCGATTCCTAACTGCGTCTAAAAAGTGGTCTTTTGGAATAATGATAGTTCTCATTTCATGGCTTTTGATAAGAATAAAACCAGTTTCTGTGATTTCATCACCATTTTGGATATTCACCATTTCAAGGTAAGGGTATATTCCTTTATCTTCATCTTGATTTTTAAAGTTCTTAGAAAGTATGTGATATACCCAAGACTTTGTTGTGTGTATAGTCTTACTATTATTGTCCTTGTAAAACCTAAGCTTCGTTCTAATGATGTATGGTAATAACTTACGATATAGATAGAACTTCCTGTTTGTAACCATTATCCCTAGCAGTTGAGAAGCCTCTGTTCCTACACTGTCATTATATACAACAATAGCCGTCTCAAAATCATTACTTCCTGAGGAGTATTCAAAAGATTGCCTTAGTTTCTTGTGACTATTTCTTAGAAATGTTATCAATGTTAATCCGAATGCTAACCAACCTACCGATATATGAATGCTAATCCATTGGATTATATTTAAAATGAATTCCCATGATTGACCTATAAACAATTGTATAACTTTCACCATATTATAAAATCTTCTTTCTTATTTGCTTGCATTTGCATTATTGTTTTGGGGATTATCAGGTGCCTTACTGTTCTACGTCACCAAGTTTTAAAACCTTCCTTCAAATTTCGTCCGTGTCCTACTAGTAATATAAGGATTAACCTGAAAATTAATCTTTTTAAATTGGTTCTCACTAGTAATATAGCAATCAAGTGAATTTGTTTTAAAGCTTGGATAATGATACAGATTCCCTGTATAATGGTTCCTTGTAGAGAAGTTAAGGCGGTGGCTATTTCCGATCGGAGGTGGTGCTTATGGTGTAAAACCTTTAAAGCCCATAAATCCCAATGAAAGGAGTAGCCTAAGTGTCCGTGTCGGACTCTTTACAATTAATGCTGGCTTTCGGTACGTTTATCGTAGCCTTAATCGCGTTAATTGTTGAGCTGATCAGAAGTCAGCAAAAAAAATAACCGCCTTAGCTCTGGCAAGCTAGCGGTTATTTAATAACGTTAAATTATGTCACCGTCTTAAACGGCTCTACATGGGAAGCCCTGTTCACGCAGGGCTCCTTTTTCTATCTGTATTATAGCATGACTATAACTGAATTTCGACTATTTTAAGTTAGATTTGTAGCAGGTGAATTAATGGAGAAACTCAGATATAAACTTTCACTATCACCTTGCCATACAGGAACGTCAATTAATTTTTCTGTATCATGGTTTACATTTTACAATCCGTTGGATTGCGCGGTTGCTGAAGCGATACCCCACAACCATTTCTCGTGAATTACGGCGTGGTACCTACGGCGGTCAATATTTTCCTATCGCTACTGAACGGTTGTATCACCAGTGAAAGCATACCTACGGTTGATTCTGGTTGACTAATCCCACTACAAGAAATTCACAAACCATTATTTAAAAAGACAAAGAAGCTATAAAGCCTTAGATCTCCATTATTTGCCTATTTAGCATTGGATTTAAGCCTTTCGAATTAGATTTTAAACAGTCTCTGCCTAATACTATATTTTATGTGCTTCCATATATACATGATTAGGACCAATCGACTGATAAACTATAACACTAATTTTTCTAGTTCTAACATCCATTCGAAAATTTTCTTTAACAATTTTTGAATTATGCATCGGATTAGTTGAGGCAAACATATTTATCGTTGTGTACCCTCTTTGGGATATATCTTGAATAGCTTCTGTAGACTTTTTTATAAAATCTTCATTGTATGAGCGTTCCCCATGGTTGGTTCGCTCTATGACCCAAGTATCATAACAATTAAAACTCTGTGGAATTTTACCTGATAGTGGATATGTGTCAACTAATTGTAAATTTGCTACCTCTCCACCATGTAGTTTTCCGTGTGTTAAAGACACTTCATCATTCCTGGAAGGGAGGTTATCATATTCTGGAGTCCAAAAAGCTGATTTATAAACTTTAAATTGGATCCATATAGGGAGATTAATCACATTAATATGACTGTATCCAAAAATGAACCCGAGAAATGTTAATAGCCCATACGAAAAATTGACATATCCCAAACCATTAGCATGAAAAACCTTATTTTCATTATTCTTTTTAACCCTTCTAAAAGAAAAATAAAGGAATACAAACAACAAGACAATATTTGTCGTCAATTTAAATCTAGTAAATATGTCATTAACTGTGTTCAAGTCAGACGCAGTTAGTGATGTAAAATCAGAGATTATTTTGATAATTGGTAGGTGCAAAATAAATATTAAAATAATATATATAAGTCCCCCAAAAAGATAGGTACCAAGAGGTGGTAGAATATCAACCATTATAAATTTCTTTAAGTCTTTTGACATTTTTACATCGCATTTCCTAATCATTTAGGATGAATTCCATTTCCAAACCAATTTTTTGTTATTAAAAATAGTTCGTAAAAATAAAGCCATTCACAGGTCCAAGGAAGAATATTGGCTGTTAATAATTTATTACTGTCATATTCATGATAATTTGGCATATAAAGACATAACTTAACCTTATCTTCCTTTACATTTTTATGATAAATGTGTGGAGGCACTATTCCATTTCCCTTTTGAAGTAGCCCTTTTACCCACACATCTATTTTTCCTCCTATAAAGTAACAAAAACAAACAGTATAAGTGTCACTGTTTATGGTTGGTTTAATCTGTGCCGTTATCTTAAAAAATTTTTTGCGAACGTTTATAGTTCCTTGCCCCTTTATCGCATCTTTCAAATCGTAATATTTAACAATAAAAAAAGCAAGTGACTCCGGCTTACGTTTTATCATCTTTGAGCACTAGTTCTCCCCAAAAAAGTTATTTTGGGGAATGGATGTATGTTCTTTACTTCCAATGACAAATCCAGATTCTTTATCAAAAGACATATTTCCCAACTTTTGGTCGCTCTGATTTGTTTGACCGATATGCTCATAAGCAGATACTACCGGTTGCCCTAATACATCGCCAAGACGTTGAGAAAACTGAATACGGCTTTCGCATAGGCTTGCTTTCACTAGATCTTGGTAAACTGCATTTCCCCACTTTATAAATGCTTCTTTACGTTCTGGATGATCTATCCATTTATCGGTAAACTCTTCTGATGTTTCAATTGGATTATAGATATGGTAATTTCCGTCTAATCCTTTGCTGCTTTCCATAAATTGTGGAATGGCAGCACTTATATTTGAAACGGATTGAAACAGATCACTTTCTCCATTGTACAGAGTGGCCGCTATAGTTGTAATCAACATGGAAATTGGTTTCTCTTTCTCTGGCCTTGTTTGGAAAAATTTATTTCTGTGATATTTCAAAATTTGAACCGTTTTCTGCAATATAGTTCTTCTTTGATAAGAATGAATAGGTTCAATAGATTCTGTAATTTTTTCATGAACCGTTTTATCGATAATTCCTTGATTTTGGAACCATTTTTTAAATGCTTTAGGATTGCTTTTGATAAAAAAGTATCCCTGATCATTTTTATCTGTTATATAAAGATCTTCAGCGCTATTTATTTTTGCTGGAACAATATCGATATGTGAATTGTTATAATTAACAGTCCATGCTCTTCCTTTTTCCGAAAATTTGTCTTTGTATCGATTACTGTTGCTTAATACATCACCAATGTTTTCTTTTACATCAGATGGACCTATATCATCGTCCACAAAGGCAATAACAAAATCTACATCAAAATCGTCCCTATCTGCGTTTAAGGGTCGTATGGTAGTCCCTAAACTATATGATCCTTGAGGGAACATTTTTACGTTATCATACTCATCATCAAATAAAGATGTTAATGAATTGAATTCTCTTTCGGCTGTACTACATGCTGTCTGAGACAACTGGATTTCTTTCACTAATTGATCATAAAATAAAGATAACTCCTGTGATTCTGGCATATTAAATACCTCCTATGCATGTGTTGTTATGGACTTTAGGATGATAACTTTCTTAATGTCATATTAAACACAATTCCAACTAATAATTGATATTAATCAACGAGACTTACAATAAAAAGCGCCACGTAACTTTGATAAAATTACAAGGCGATAATTTAGTTGTTCTTGTAATTGTTGTAGTCTTGAAGTGTTTTGTGCGGGAAATCCGATTATATGAGGCCTATATTCTCTTTAATTGTAACATGACCTTTAATAACTGGCT
>NZ_BJWE01000038.1 GCF_007990205.1 Pediococcus parvulus
ATGAATGGGCTATAGCCAAGCGGTAAGGCATCGGGTTTTGATCCCGAGATGCGATGGTTCGATCCCATCTAGCCCAATAGTTACGCCTTTCTAAGTCGCTACCAGTTTAAGTACTGATGTAGAGGCTTTTTTTGTATCTTCTATTAATGCACTTAGGTAGTAAAGTTTTAGTGAAAAATAGGTTATCCTCTTATCTTCAAAAATTTACGGTACAATAGGTTCATATTAGGTGGGCTTATTTTTTTATTATTGATGAGTTTTCTTTCTAGTAGTGGAATAGACGGAGGCGTCTAATGAATTATACATTTATCGGCGACATTCATTCAGCTAGTGATGATTTAAAAGTACTTTTGAATGCCATTAATACGGAAGCTGATCGCTTGATTTTTTTAGGCGATTACATTGATGGAACGGCAACTCGACATTTTTCAAAGCGTGAAGAAACGCAGTTAATTGATCCTTTAGGAGTTTTAGATATTTTGATGAATCGAGTTAACCAACACAGCGACATCGTGTTACTTGGAAACCATGATGATTTTTGGGTGCAGACAGCTGCTGGTGATGATTTGAGTTATCAAACATGGCGAATTAATGGTGGTGCTCGTACATGGCGAAAATTAGGAATTTACTCCAGTGCGCTGCCTGTGATTCAAAAGGCACTGAATGCTCCAAAACTGGCCCCTTACACGAAGTTCTTAAGCAATCGACCATTTACCTGGGAAACTGGCAAAATGCTAGCAGTGCATGCTGGTGTTCGTTGGGGAGTGCGTCTTAATAAACAAGAAAAAGACGATTTAGTTTGGATTAGAAATGACTATTATTTCAATGCAGGATTGGAATCAGCGGGATGGCATAAAAATGAGTTAGGTAAGGTGATTGTCACTGGACATACACCAGTTCAGATCTTTAATCGATCCGGATTCATAAAAATGCAAGCTGACAGTCAAGATGTACCGCGTTATTTAATTGATGCTGGTAGTCGTTCCGGTGCATTTAGTGGTGGAATTGTGGCATTAACGCTTGATCCAAATGGAGGGTTCGTTTCAGCAAAATTTGTGGTGAACCAACAAGTTCAGGAGATTCCAAATAAGTTAATTGAAGAAGATTTTCTGTCAAAAGATCCCAAGTAAGCAATGATAAAAGTCGCAAACCCATGAACAACTGGATTTGCGACTTTTTTAACATCTTATTTAATTAATCAGCCACTGGTTTTAACGCCAGGGCTTTGGCGGCTTCTTCACAGTCGTCAAAATGATGTTTGGTTCGACCAAGAATTTGGTAATCTTCGTGTCCTTTTCCGGCAATCAGGATGACGTCTCCCGACTTGGCCGATTCAACAGCTTTCGTAATGGCCTCCCGGCGATCAATGTAAACTTCGGGGTGATCGTTTGGAACGCCGGCTAGCATATCATTTAAAATAGCCTGCGGGTCTTCTGTACGTGGATTATCCGCGGTAAAAATCGGCTTCGTACTGTATTCAACGGCAATTTTTGCCATTTTGGCCCGCTTTCCTTTATCACGATCGCCACCACAACCAATCACACAGTAAATGTCTTTTTTAGCAAAGGAATGGATGGTCTCTAAAGCATTTAAAAGACTATCTGGTGTATGTGAATAATCAACAATTACCCGGACCCCTGTATGAGAAGGGATGGATTGAAAACGGCCTTTTACCCCCGAAACTTTTTCCAATGAAGTGATAATTTGTGCTTCTGGTAGCCCGCCTGCATAAGCCGCGGCAAAGGCAGCCAACAGATTGTAAACATTAAATTGGCCAATCAGTTTCGTTGTGACATGGGTGAGATGACCAAATACGGACAAGTCAAATTCAGTACCATGACTATAAATCTGAATGTTTTGAGCACGAATCATCGCATCGGTATTGAGCCCATAGGTCAACACGTGGGCAGCGGTATATTGTTCAAACTCACGACCAACGGGATCATCGGTATTTAAAACGGCGACTTTACTAGTGCCGTCTGCATTATATTTATTGCCTAATTGAGCAAACAACATACTTTTAGCGTGAATATAATCATCCATAGTTTTGTGAAAATCTAAATGATCAAGCGTGAGATTTGTGAAGACAGCAACATCGTAATCAATTCCCCAAACGCGGCCCAAAACTAAAGCAATCGACGAAACTTCCATTGAAACGGTTTTTACGCCAACTTCGCGCATTTGTGCCAAAGTCTTTTGCGTCGTGATGGCATCCGGTGTGGTATTTTCAGTTGGAAAAGTTTCATCTTTAATGCGGCGATACATGGTTCCCATCAGACCAGTCGCCTGATTTTGATCTCGATAAATTTGGTCGATTAAATGGGTAACGGTTGTTTTGCCATTGGTGCCAGTCACACCAATCATATGCATTTTTTGGCTAGGAGCCTCAAAAAAAACATCGGCAAGGATTGCCATGGCTCGTTCAGTGTTTTGTACATACACAACAGGAACGGTAACGTTGATCCGCTTTTGAGCCACAATGATTTTGGCGCCTTTTTCAACAGCTTGTTTAACCAATATATGACCATCAATGTGATAGCCATCTACGGCGATAAACATCGCACCAGGTTGAATCTCGCGGGTATCCTGAGTCAACATTGTCACATCAAAATCAGTTGTGATAGTTGGCTGAACTTGCTTGAATTTTAAACTATTAATTAATTTGCTAACTTTCATTGAGAACGTTCCTTTTTAGAATAGGCAGATAACTGACTGACATTACTATTGAGTAAGGGTGAATTGATGGCTTTGTAAAAATTCATCGTGTAAACTGTTTAAAGCCGCAGTGAGGTCGGTTTTATGAATTAGAACCCAAATGGTCGTATAACTATCAGTTGATTGTAAAATATCGATATGGTGCTTGGCTAATGTGTTGACAATCCGGGCCGTGATCCCTGGAGTGCCCGTAATTCCGGCTCCTACAATGGCAACCTTGGCGCAATCAGAAACCATTCGATAGTTTGCATGGGCGGTTGCTAAAGTCTTTTCAGCAAGCCAGGTATCCATTTGTGGCAAATTGAAAACAACCGAATCGGTAGAAATATTAATAAAATCAATACTGAGATTTTGTGCGGCCATTAATTGGAAAATCTGACCAGATGTTAGGTTCTCAGTTGAAACAGAAAATTGAGTTAAGTTGTTTTGGTTGGTTATACTGTAACAGTTCGATAATGAGAAATGCGGGGATTTCTTTCGCCAACAATTGTGCCTAATTCTTCAGGTTGTTGATAGGTTGCCCGAATCCGCATTGATAAGTTAGCTTGTTTAGCAACTTCAACAGCTCGTGGATGGATGACACGAGCGCCATTATGGGCCAAATTGGCAAGTTCATCATAGCTGATGGACTTGAGACAACGGGCCCTTTTTACAAGTTGAGGATCCGCCGTCATGATGCCGCTTACGTCGGTAAAAATATCTACCAATTCAGCGTTTAAGGCCATACCCAAAACGGCAGCCGAGACATCAGAACCGCCACGGCCGATGGTTGTGATTTCGCCATCTTTAGTGGCACCTTGAAACCCAGCAACAACGACGACATTCGTCTTTTTAAACATTTTTTTGATAGGAGTCGGGTCAACGTTAAGTATTTTGGCATTTTGAAATTCATCATCGGTTACAATTCCGGCCTCACTGCCCGTTAAAGCAGTGGCATCTAAGCCAGCTTCACGGGCCTGTTCTGTAAACACGGTTGCGGAAACAATTTCACCAACGGAAACCAACATATCTAACTCACGTTTAGATAACCTTGATTGGTTATTGTGGACCAGATTTAAAAGACCGTCTGTTGTGTAGGATGCTCCTGGTTCCCGAAAGGCGGAAACCACAACCACGACTTTTTTACCGTGATCAACTGCGTATTTCACATGCACTAAAGCTTGCTTTCTAGCGGCTACATCTTTAACAGAAGTGCCCCCGAATTTTTGAATAACAATCTCCATTTTATCTATACCAACTCTCTATCGTTCTTCGGTTCTAACTCTTCCACATAAATTTTATGCCACATCATAAAGGTGAGAATCGTCCATAATTTTCGGGAATTATCTGCCACACCATCACGGTGATCATCTAATAACGTTAAAAAGTAGTTTTTATCAAAATACTGATCCGTTTGGGAATCTTGAATAATTGTGCGTGCCCAATCATACATTTCACTTTTTAGCCAGAAACGGATTGGCACAGGGAAACCTAATTTTTTACGATGTAAGACGTGATCAGGTACAATACCTTCAACTGCCTTTCGTAAAATATATTTGGTCGTTCCATGACTAATTCGTAAATCAGCTGGAATGCTGGAAGCCACTTTGAAAACTTCTCGATCCACAAATGGGGTTCGTAATTCCAAACTGTGTGCCATGGTAGTTCGGTCAGCATTGTGAAGCAAATCGCCGTTTAACCAGGTGTGCATATCAATGAATTGCATTCTTGTAATCGGGTCATAATCTTGTGATTCGTCATAAAATGGCTTCGTAATGGATTGAAATGGATGACTGAGATTATAATTTTTAAAAAATGCACGTTTTTCGGTTTCATTAAATATAAAGGCATTGCCAACATAACGTTTTTCAAGGGGTGTGGTACCACGTAACAAAAATGAGCGACCCTTTACGCCACGCGGAATTAATCGGGCAATATGATTTAAAGCGCCATTTAAGGGCTTGGTGTAATTAAATACACTTAATGATTCTGGTTCGTGATAGATAGTGTAACCACCAAACAACTCATCAGCACCTTCACCTGTTAAGGCTACTTTTACATGTTTCACAGCTTCTTTTGCCAAGAAATATTGGGGCACAGCAGCCGGATCCGCAAGGGGATCATCCATACTCCAAACAAACTTAGGAAAAGCTTCCATGAATGCTTCAGGGGTAATTAAACTGCTGTAATTTTTAACGTCTAATTTTTCAGCCGTTTCTTGGGCAACATCTAGTTCACTGTAGCCTTCGCGTTCGAATCCAACTGAAATCGTTTCTAGGTTGGGGTTAAAATTTTTTGCCATGGCCACAATAATTGATGAATCAATTCCGCCAGATAAGAAGGAACCAACTGGCACGTCAGAGCGCATATGCATTTTGACGGAATCTAACAAAACTTCGCGAATCTTTTTGATGTAGGCCGTTTCCGATTCGTTCGTGGGGTGAAATTCTCGATGGTAGTAACGGTTAATTACGGGATCTTCCCCAATTTTTTTGGTTAGCGTGCACCCTGGTGAAAGCAGCTTGATTTCTTTTGTTAAAGTTTCTGGTTCCGGTACAAACTGGAATGTCATGTAATCTTGCAAGGCATCATGATCAAAAGTTCGCTGCGCAAGAATTTTGTAAATGGCTTTACTTTCGGAAGCATAATATAACTGGTCGCCTTGGATGGCATAGTAAAATGGTTTAATACCAAATTGGTCGCGAGCAGCAAAGAAAGTCTTTTCTTGTTTATCCCAAATCACAAACGAAAACATGCCGCGTAAATATTTAGTGACGTCAGATTGGTATTTGGCATACAAAGCTAAAATAACTTCGGAGTCAGACTCTGTTTTAAAACTGTATCCGTCTTTAATTAAATCATTCCGTAACTCAACAAAGTTATAAATTTCACCATTAAAAGTTAGCCAGTAGCGTTCATTATCATAGGATAGGGGTTGATGGCCGCCATCCAAATCAATGATACTTAAACGCCGGAATCCCATGGTGATGTGATCATCTTCAAAGTAGCCACTATCGTCAGGGCCTCTATGGACCAACATATTTGTCATTTCATGAACTGTATTGTTTTCAGTCTGACCGTCGATTTTTGAAAGGTCGGTCAAACAGCCTGCGAATCCACACATACGGCCATCTCCTCTTTTTGTTTTATTAACTTTATATTTATGACTATATAGGTAACAGATTAAATCAAGTTTAAAAAACACCATAAATCAAGAATCAACCAATGATAGCTTTAAAAAAAACGGTTTCACAACGGAAACGAATTATTAGTTGGAAAAATGATAAAATGGAAATATAAAAAAAGAAAGTGAATGAATAAAAATGAAAATTGGATTTATTGGAGTTGGCAACATGGCAAAGGCCATTATTATTGGGTTGATCAAGGTGGGAGTTTCGGGAACGGACATTTTGGTGCACAGTGGTCACCTTGAACATTATGAGGCATTTGCAAAACAAAATCAGTTGGCGCTGGAAACTAGTAATGAAGAGGTTGCTAAAAGGGCGGATGTGGTGATATTAGCCGTTAAACCAGACATTGCCAAACAGGTGTTAACTGATATTAAATTGGAAGTGAACAGTGCTGACAAATTAGTGGCTTCCGTCGTTTCTGGTCTAGAGATTGCCGAAATGCAGGCCATTATTGGTGATTGGCCAATTATGCGGGTGATGCCAAACGTTAATGTTGAAATTAATGAAGGGATGACCGCCTTGGCTGCAAGTGGCCCACTAACAGATTCACCATTTAATATTGGTAAAAATATTTTTGAAAAAGTTGGGAAGGTCATGGAAGTATCTGAATCTGACTTCACAATCTTTGGAGCGATTGCAGGTAGTGCGCCGGCGTATGCTTACTTTTTCATTGATGCGTTATCACGAGCGGGCGTTAAGTATGGGTTGACTAAGCAGGCAGCAACCAAAATTGCGGCCCAAGTTGTGAATGGGAGTGCCAAAATGGTTCTTGAGGCCGATGATAACCCAGCTGCTTTAATTGATAAGGTTTCTTCACCAGGTGGGACAACGGTCGCCGGTTTTCTAGCAATGGAAGAGGCCGGTTTTATGACCTCGGTAGTCAAAGGCATTAATGCCACCATTGCGAAAGAAAAAGGTGAATAACAGATTCTCCTTGCAGTTGTGGTCTATACCGATTATAATGAACTTAAATAAAACTGAAGGAGATTTTTAACTAATGAGTACTGTATTGAAACACGCCACGATTTATACTGGTTTAGAGAAAATTGATGACGGCTTTATTCGGTTTAACAAACAAATCGAAGCTGTTGGGCCAATGAGCGAGTTCCGTCCCTTGCCAGATGACGAAATTCACTTTGCTGCAGAAACAATTGTGACCCCAGGATTTATTGATGTGCACAGTCATGGCGGCTATGGGTTTGATGCCATGGATGGTGACGCTGACCAAATTAACGAAATGGTTACGAAAATGACAAAAACAGAAGGAATTACCACTTACTTCTGTACCACAATGACGCAATCGAACGAAAACATTGATCATGCGATGAAAGGAGTAGCTAAAGCAGCTGCTGTCAATCCCGTCATTAAAGGGGTACATTTGGAAGGGCCCTTTATTTCAGCTACTTTCAAAGGTGCACAACCAGAACAATACATTAAAGATCCTGACGTTCACTTGTTGGAACAGTGGAACAAGTCTGCTAATGGGTTAGTTAAATTAATCACCATGGCTCCTGAAGATAAGGGTGCCGATGAATTTGAATCTTACTGTTTAGCACATGGAATTGTGCCATCTGTTGGCCATAGTAATGCCAAACGGGCGGATTTATTAAATAGTAAAGTGAGTCACGGAACTCATTTGTACAATGCACAACGGGAATGGAAGCATCGTGAACCAGGCGTTACCGGCCACGTAATGTTGGAAGACAACATCTATGCTGAATTAATTTGTGACGGTTTCCATATTGTTCCTGACATGTTGCGTTTGGCATACGAAGTTAAAGGCCCAGAACGGATCGAATTGGTAACTGACTCGATGCGTTCTAAAGGAATGCCTGAAGGCGAAAGTGAATTAGGTGGCCAAAAAGTTTATGTTAAAGACAAGCAGGCTCGCTTAGCTGACGGAACCTTAGCTGGTTCAGTTTTGGAATATACAGATGCCTTCAAGAATGCCATGAAATTTATGGGATGCAGTATTGAAGATGCCGTACAGATGAGTTCTGTCAACCAGGCTAACGAATTTGGTTTGGACAGTAAGGGAACTCTTGAAGTGGGTAAAGATGCGGATTTGAACTTGTTTGATGATAACCTGAACAAGTTGGCTACTTACAGCTATGGCCGTGAATTCTCAAATACTGAAAAATAAAGTTCCGAAACTAGCTATTTTTTCGTTATAATAAGCTTATAGTCGTTTACAGGAGGTGGAATCGTGGGATCCCCCATTTATATTCAAATTCACAATGAAATTAAAAAATCTATCGAGGCTGGTAAATGGGCAGTTGGTGACCGTATTCCAGCAGAACGTGAATTAGCAGAACAGTTCAATGTAAGCCGAATGACACTTAGACAAGCCATTCAGACATTAGTTGATGAGGGTATTTTGGAGCGTCGTGTGGGTTCGGGTACTTTTGTAGCTAATCAGAAAGTTCAAGAAAAAATGTCTGGTGTGACCAGTTTCACTGACTTAATGATTGCGCAAGGTAAAACTCCTTCCAGCAAAACGATTTCGTACCATGCGGGGCAACCTTCTATGAGTGAAAGCGAAAAGTTAGAGCTAAATGATGGTGAATTAGTTTTGCGGATGGAACGGATTCGGTATGCGGATAAAGTGCCTATCTGTTTTGAGACGGCTACGGTACCAGAAAATCTCGTGAAAGATTTCAGTAAGGCTGAAGTAACCAGTTCATTGTATGGTACGTTAGAGAAAAAGGCGGGATTAGTTCCCGGTAAGGCAACTCAGACCGTTTCGGCAATGCTAGCTTCTGAAAAGATTGCCGAATATCTATCTGTAAAACGTGGAGAAGCAATTTTACGTTTACGTCAGGTGTCGTATTTACAAGATGGGAAACCATTTGAATATGTGCGCACTCAATATGTGGGCGAACGATTTGAATTTTATCTCAATCGTTAAAAACACAAAAAATAGTTTGTCGATTTTCGAAATGAAAATGACAAACTATTTTTAGTATCAGAGCTTATTTTGTTTTTTGAGTTGATGAATTTTCCACATGAATTGAGGAATTATCATTTGTCGTTTGAGCCGTTTGGGTTCGGTAATTAATCGGTAAAACCATTCTAAATGATGATTTTGCCAAAATTGAGGTGCTCGTTTAACAATCCCTACAAAGACATCAAAACTGCCACCCACGCCCATCCATAACCCGTTTGTGAGGTGACGATGACTCGCAATAAACTGCTCTTGCTTGGGAAAACCAGTTGCAACGAAGACAATATCGGGTTGTTGGGCTTTAATCTCAGCTGCAATTAATGATTCGTCTTTATAGTAACCATCGCGGGCACCGACAACTTGAACGCCGGGAAAGTTAGCAGCTAATTTGGTTGTTAAAAGGTTGATCACATGCGGTTTAGCTCCTAAAAAATACACTTTCTTTTGTGTTTGATCGGCCCATTTAAGGAGACCTGTAAAAATATCAAATCCCGTGATTCGCTCAGGTAACGGTGTTTTTAGCGTTGCTGCGGCTTTAATAATGCCAATTCCATCCGGTGAGATATAGTCAGCTTTTAAGATAAGGTTACGATAGGGTTCATTTCGGTTTGCATACATGACAATTTCCGGATTTGCCGTGACAACAAACGTATTTTGGTGATTTTGAATTCGAGTTTGGAGTTGATTGATAAACTGATTACGTGTGGTATTTGCAAATGGAATCCCCATAATTTTAACGCTTCGAAATGGGTCATTCATAATAAAATCAATCCTTTCGACTATTGAAAATGACGCACCATGGAAAAAATGATAAAATAGGTGCAACTATTGTTAATATTATTAAACCACTAACTAACTGAGGAGTACAATCGTCATGACTAAAAAATATCCGGATGACAGTTTAACGTTACATACGGATGCCTATCAAATTAACATGATTCAAACTTACTGGGAACAAGGAATTCACAATAAGAACGCTGTTTTTGAAGTTTTCTTTCGAGATATGCCTTTTAAAAATGGGTACGCGATTTTTGCTGGTTTGGAAAGAGTCGTGAAGTATATCCAACAGTTGCACTTTACGGATTCTGATTTGGCTTATTTGAAAGAATCAGAACATTATCCGGATGACTTCTTGGAATATTTGCGTAACTTTAAATTTAGTGGCACAATTCGTTCCGCTGTTGAAGGTGATTTAGTTTTCAACGGCGAACCAATTATGCAAGTGGAAGGTCCGTTAGCTGATTGCCAATTAGTTGAAACCGCCATTTTAAATGTTGTGAACTATCAAACTTTGATAGCCACTAAAGCGTCACGAATTAAATCCGTCGTTGGCAACGATGCCTTGTTAGAGTTTGGTACGCGCCGTGCTCAAGAAATGAGTGCCGCAATTTGGGGGACTAGGGCGGCTTACATCGGCGGTTTTGATGCCACAAGTAATGTCCGGGCAGGTAAAATTTTTGGAATTCCGATCAGCGGAACCCATGCGCATGCCCTGGTTCAGTACTATCGTAACGATTATGATGCTTTTAAAGCATATGCCCAAACCCATCATGATTGCGTGTTTTTGGTAGATACCTATGACACGCTCAAAAGTGGGGTACCCAATGCGATTAGGGTAGCCAAAGAAATGGGTGATAAGATTAATTTCTTGGGCGTTCGAATTGATAGTGGTGATATGGCTTACTTATCAAAGCGTGTACGCGAGCAATTAGACGAAGCTGGTTTTCCGAATGCCAAAGTTTATGCTTCAAATGATTTAGATGAAAAAACAATTCAAAACTTAAAAATGCAGGGTGCCAAAATTGATGTTTGGGGTGTCGGCACAAAATTAATTACCGCTTATGATCAACCAGCTTTAGGGGCCGTTTACAAGATGGTTTCTATCGAGGGTGAAGACGGTAAGATGGTTGATACCATTAAACTATCTAACAATGTGGAAAAAGTTTCTACACCCGGTAAAAAACAAGTTTGGCGAATTTCTAAAAATGCAGATGGTAAATCAGAGGGGGATTACGTGACCCTCTGGGATGAAGATCCGCAAAAGCAACCTTCAATTTACATGTTCCATCCAAATTATACGTACATTAACAAAACGGTGAGTGATTTCAATGCACGCCCACTGTTACATGAAATTTTTAAAGATGGCAAGCTGGTTTATAAACTTCCAGAACTGAAAGATGTTAAGGAATACTCTCGCAAGATGTTGGATTCCTTATGGGATGAATATAAACGTGATTTGAATCCGCAAGACTATCCCGTTGATTTATCTGAGAAATGTTATGACCATAAGATGAACAGCATTAATGGTGTTCGAAAATACGTCAGTTCGTTAAAATTTAGTGAATAAGAGAGATGGCAACAATGCGAAAATTACAACAAGAGATTATCAAAAATTTAAGAGTGGCGCCCGAAATTGATCCAAAAACGGAAATTCGCCGTAGTGTTGATTTCCTAAAAACGTATCTAAAGAAAAACACCTTTATCAAAAGCTTTGTGCTAGGCATTTCCGGGGGTCAGGACTCAACATTAACCGGTAAACTAGGGCAGATGGCCATTACTGAAATGCGTGAAGAAACTGGCGACCAAGATTACCAGTTTATCGCAGTCCGTTTGCCATATGGCGTGCAAGCTGATGAATCGGATGCAATGGCGGCGATCGAATATATACAAGCTGATCAAGTTAAACGGGTCGACATCAAACCAGCTGCTGACGCAATGGTACAGGCACTTGAAGCTAATGATTTGAAGATTAGTGATTTTAACAAGGGAAATATCAAGGCCCGAGAACGCATGATTGCTCAGTACGGAATTGCTGGTGCTAATAATGGCATCGTGCTTGGTACGGATCACGCCGCTGAATCGGTGACGGGCTTTTATACCAAGTTCGGTGACGGTGGTGCAGATGTTACTCCAATTTGGCGGTTAGATAAGCGTCAAGGCAAGGCACTTTTAGAAGAGTTGAATGCGCCAAAACACTTATACGAAAAGGTTCCAACGGCTGATTTGGAAGATAATCGTCCTGCCTTGCCTGATGAAGTAGCGCTTGGCGTGACTTACGATGATATTGATAATTATCTAGAGGGGCATGAAATCGAAACTAAGGCTGCGGAAAAAATCGAAAGTTGGTATCAAAAAACGGCGCACAAACGTCATTTACCATATACTGTTTACGATAAATTCTAGAAGATTGAGATGCCAAGAAAAATAAAAAGCAAAATCACTTGCTATTAGGTTTGCTTATAGTTATAATAAATTAACAACAAAACATGAGGGAGTAACTAGCAGTTATTTCTGCGGCAATGTCGTCAACAAGATTAAATCTGGTATTGCCTGAAAAAGTGAGACTCGTGGATGTTCGCATTTTAGTGTGGACATGCACGGGTCTCTTTTTTTAAAAAGCCCCTGTGTGTCGAAAAATAAGGAGGAACACATGAAAGCTACAAAAGTTAATTACTACAACCAGAGCGTGGAAGATGTGCTGAAAGCTCAAGGCAGTTCTCCAGAAGGATTGACCGATGCACAAGTCCAAGAAAGTTTAACCAAGCACGGCGCTAATCAGTTAGAGACTAAGAAAAATACAAGTCTCTTACAAAAGTTCATCGCTCAGTTTAAAGATTTAATGATCATTGTATTGATTGCGGCGGCCATAGTATCCGTGTTTGTGGGTGAAGGCGTTGACGCCATCATCATTTTACTGGTGGTTGTGCTGAATGCGATTTTTGGTGTTTTTCAGGAAACAAAAGCTGAAGAGGCAATTGCGGCCTTAAAGGAACTTTCCGCGCCTCAAGCTCATGTTAAACGAAACGGAAAAGTAGAAACTATCAAGAGCGAAGATGTGGTTCCTGGCGATATTGTTTTGCTGGAAGCTGGCGATATTATTCCTGCCGATTTGCGTTTAATTGAGTCTGCTGGTTTAAAAATGGAAGAAGCCGCCTTAACTGGTGAGTCTGTCCCAGTTGAAAAACAAATTGCAGCTTTAAAGGATAGTAAGTTGCCAATCGGTGATCAAACTAACATGGCCTTCATGAATAGTAATGTCACGTATGGTCGTGGTAGTGGCGTGGTTGTTGGTACTGGGATGCATACTGAAGTTGGCCAAATTGCAGATATGATCAACAATGCCGAAGAAACGACAACCCCGCTGCAGCACAATTTAACGCAGCTGAGTAAAGTTTTAACTGGTTTAATTTTAGTGATTGCAGCCATCGTTTTCGTGGTGGGTATGATTCGGGGAAACGAAAGCCTAATTAATATGTTGCTGACGGCAATTTCTTTAGCCGTTGCTGCTATTCCTGAAGGCTTACCAGCCATTGTCACGATTACCTTAGCGTTAGGTACGCAACGAATGGCCAAACGACATGCAATCATTCGAAAATTACCAGCCGTTGAGACTTTGGGTGGGACCCAAATCATTGCGTCTGATAAAACGGGAACGTTGACCCAAAACAAAATGACTGTTGAAAAAGTTTTTGTGAATAATCAATTGAAAGACACCGCGGATGTCGATCCAAAAGATTATCCTTACAACCATTTGTTTGAGTTAATGGTGTTAAATAATGATACCAAACAAACTAAAGAAGGTTTGATTGGTGATCCTACCGAAACGGCTTTAATTCAATTTAATTTGGATAAACATCAAAATGTCGAAAAATTAATTAGCTCAGAAAAAAGAGTTACCGAAGTCCCATTTGATTCTGAACGTAAATTGATGTCCACATATAATCAATTGGAAGATGGACGATTTTTACAAACGGTCAAGGGTGCCCCAGATGAATTACTACAACGAACAACATTGTTTGAAGAGGGCGAAGAAATCAAATCAATGGATGACGCCGAGCGTAAACTTGTTTTGGACACAAACCATAAATTGGCAACCCAGGCGATTAGAGTGCTGGGATTTGCATATCAAATTGTGGATGAAATCCCAGCAACCTTGGCGTCTGAAGTGGTCGAACAAGAATTAATTTTTGCTGGCCTAATCGGGATGATTGATCCCGAACGTCCTGAAGTAGCACAGGCTGTGGAAGAAGCTAAACAGGCTGGAATTCGCCCATTAATGATTACAGGTGATCATCGCGATACTGCGGCGGCAATTGCCAAACGTTTGGGTATTATTGAAGAAGGCGATGATCAAGCAGTTATATCTGGAACTGAATTGGATGAAATGGATGATAAAACCTTTGCTAAAAAAGTTAACCAGTATTCGGTTTATGCGCGTGTGGCCCCTGAACACAAAGTACGAATTGTAAATGCTTGGCAAAAACAAGGCAAAGTTGTGGCGATGACCGGAGATGGTGTGAATGATGCGCCTTCCCTTAAGCAGGCTGATATTGGGGTTGCCATGGGAATAACAGGTACCGAAGTTTCAAAAGGTGCCAGTGATATGATTTTGGCAGATGACAACTTCTCAACAATTGTGGTGGCAGTTGAAGAAGGACGAAAAGTGTTTGCCAATATTCAAAAAGCAATTCAGTATCTCTTGTCTGCAAACTTGGGTGAAGTTTTGACGTTGTTTGTCATGACAATGATGGGTTGGCAAATTCTTGCGCCAGTTCACATTTTATGGATTAATTTAGTAACTGATACCTTCCCAGCAATTGCGTTGGGATTGGAACCCGCAGAAAAGAATGTGATGAAACAAAAGCCGCGAGGAAGAGCAAGCAACTTCTTGTCTGGTGGGGTCGCAAGTAATGTGATTTATCAAGGACTGTTAGAAGGACTGATTACCTTGACAGTTTATGGTCTTGCCATCTTGTATCCGGTGCATGCTTCTTATGCTCAGGCACATGCAGATGCGTTGACCATGGCATTTGCAACATTAGGGTTAATTCAGTTGTTCCATGCCTTTAACTCAAAATCCATTCATGGCTCAATTTTTAGTGCAACTACTTTGAAAAATAAATTCTTTAATTGGTCAATTGTGGTATCGTTTATATTGTTGGCCGCTACCATAGTGGTTCCTGGTTTGAATGATATTTTCCACGTGAGTCATTTGGATCTGCACCAGTGGGCAATTGTTGGTGGTGCTTCATTATCAATTATTGTAATTGTTGAAATCGTGAAATGGTTCCAACGAAGATTTGCAGCTCGCTAATAATTAGAATTGGAGATATTAAAATGCGTAAAAGTAATCCGCAAGGGTATGCTAATTTGCTCAATCGGGTAATGGAATCGTCTGAACAAATGGGTGAAGAGGTTGATCCTCATTTTCAAAATTTCAAGAAAACATTAGCTTTAAAGGGAATTGATTCTTTAAGTGATCGTGACCTACATGAGATTGTCACCATTTTCAAAAAAGCAGTTGATCTGTATAAGCAAAATGTCGAAACTTTAAAGAAAGCAAAACCACCAGTTCAAATTTTAGGACGCCATAAGCAGTTAACTAGTGCTTATGAGACGTATGCCCAGGATTGTGAATTAATGCTAACTAGCATTGATGAAGCAAATAAAAAGATTGATTCTGAGCAGTTTAGTAAAGCAGAACAGGCTCAGGATAAGGATATGGATGCCGTTTCAAAAGCCTTTGATCGTATTATGGCAATGATGATGGGCTAAAATAGCCAAAAAAAACTAGGAAAAATAAATTCCTAGTTTTTTTGTATAGTGAAAATGGAAAATAGAATGAATGGGCCTGTATGCTATACTTATTACTATGTGTTGTTGAGAACGAAATGATTAGTTTGGAGTGAATTTTTTGGAAGATCGAATTGTAAAAATTGTTGAAAAACAACTATCAGATATGCGACCAAAACAGATTCATGCAGCATTGAGTCTTTTGGATGAGGGCGATACAGTTCCTTTTATTGCGCGCTATCGAAAAGAGCGAACGGGCAGTTTAGATGAAGTCCAGATTCGTCAAATTCAGACCAGCTATAATAAAGCAGAAACGCTAGAAAAACGAAGAGATGATGTTTTAAAACTCATTTCTGAACAGGGTAAATTGACACCAGATTTAGAAAAGCAAATTAAATCAGCAGATAAATTACAAACGGTGGAAGATCTGTATTTACCATACAAGCAAAAGCGCCGGACAAAAGCGACGATTGCCAAGGAGAAAGGACTTGAACCATTTGCTTTTTGGCTGATGACCTTTCCTCAGAGTGATTTGACAGCTAAGGCCAGTGAATTCATTAATGCCGACAAAAAGGTCACAACTGTTGAAGATGTTTTTTCCGGTGCCCATGAAATTTTAGCGGAAGCTTTTGGTGATAGTGCCGGATTCCGAGATTGGATTCGAAATTACACCCGTAAAAATGGCCGCTTTGTTTCTCAAGTGAAATCTAAGGGAAAAGAAAAAGATGAAGAAGGCGTTTATCAACTTTATTATGAATTTGATGAATCTCTTTCTAATATGGTGTCACACCGTGTTTTAGCCATTAACCGAGGCGAAAAAGAGGGCGTTTTAAAAGCCCAAATTAAAGTTGATGAAGCCGCTATCATGCGGTATTTACATTTTCGGATTATTGGCAGTCATGAAGGACCGGCAGTGACGCAACTTCAAGATGCTTATGAGGATGCTTACAAGCGGTTTATTGGCCCCGCAATAGAGCGTGAACTCCGAAATGAATTAAGTGAAGAAGCTAATACACAGGCAATCAACGTGTTTGGCGAGAACTTGTACCATTTGTTGATGCAAGCACCAATTAAAGGAAAAGTGGTTTTGGGATTTGATCCTGCTTACCGAACAGGCTGTAAGTTAGCTATCATGGATCCTAACGGGAAGTTCTTAGCGAAAAAGGTGATTTATCCGCATAAACCTGCCTCACAAACTAAACGGCAGGCGGCTGCTGGAGAATTCAAACAATTTTTGGAAGACTACCACGTTGAGATGATTGCCATTGGAAACGGAACAGCTAGTCGTGAATCTGAAGAATTCGTTTCGTCAGTATTAAAAACGATTGATCGGAAGATTTATTATGTGATTGTAAACGAAGCTGGAGCATCAGTTTATTCAGCAAGTAAGGCTGCTCGGGATGCCTTTCCTGAATTACATGTTGAGGAACGAAGCGCCATTAGTATCGGGCGACGTCTTCAGGATCCCCTTGCGGAATTAATTAAAATTGACCCTAAGGCAGTTGGGGTTGGTCAGTATCAACATGACGTGCCCCAAAAAGAATTAACCAGTCAATTAGATACAGTGATTGAAACAGCCGTCAACCAAGTGGGGGTCAACTTAAACACAGCCAGTCCTCAATTGTTGGAACACATTTCTGGTTTGACCAAAACAACTGCCCAAAATATTGTGAACTGGCGTGATGAAAACGGCAGTTATGAGGCTCGAAATCAATTAAAGAAAGTCCCTCGTTTGGGACCGAAAGCTTATGAACAATCAGTTGGTTTCTTAAGAATTGTTCAGGGGAAAAATGCGCTTGATAATACAGACATTCATCCAGAAAGCTACAAGGCTGCTAAAAAGTTATTAACTGAAGTTGGGTTAAGTTTGGATCAGATTGGGACTCCAGAAGCTGCACAAGCATTTAAACAGTTAGATCTTAACCAAACAGCAGCTGACTTAGAGATTGGTGTCGAAACCCTTCAAGATATTATTGCCGGATTAGAAAAACCAGGGCGCGACTTGCGCGATGGTATGCCTGCTCCGCTGTTGAGAAGCGACGTGCTTACTTTAGAGGATTTAAAGGTAGGGATGAAACTGCAAGGGACGGTTCGAAATGTGGTTGATTTTGGGGCCTTTGTCGATATCGGGGTTAAACAAGATGGGCTAGTTCATGTATCTAAGTTAACCAAGAAATTTATTAAGAATCCAGGTGAAGCTGTTTCAGTTGGTGATGTCGTCACCGTTTGGGTTGAAAGTGTTGATTTAGACCGACATCGAATTCAACTCACCATGTTAGATCCAGTTGACGCAACGAATAAATGACAGATTATGAATTACAAAAATTAGTGGAAGAAGTTTCAGAAACTGATTTTCACCGAAAATTTACGCATGAAGCCTACTTTAATTCACGTTTGCGCACTACAGGTGGTCGTTATCAGTTGCAGACCCACAACATTGATATTAATCCTCGGATGTTATCAGAACATGATTTACCGACTTTAATTGGCATTATAAAACATGAATTGTGCCACTATCATTTGCACCTGACGCATCAAGGCTATCAGCATCGGGATGCTACGTTTAGGCACTTATTGCGGCAGGTCGGTGGCTCGCGTTTCGCTCCAGCAAGCCCTGTAAAAAGCCGAAAGAAAGTCCGATTGATTTATGTTTGTCAGCAATGTGGTCTTCGTTATCCGCGTCAACGACACATTGATTTGAAAAAATATCGGTGTGGAAAATGTGGGGGTAGATTGCAACTTGTTCAAGCAAGTTAACCTGATTTTAAGGAAAAAGGTTGTAACTATTACCGTTTTTTGCTAATATAGTTTAGGTAATAGTTTTGTTGCACCCATGGCGGAATTGGCAGACGCGCAAGATTAAGGATCTTGTCGGGAGTTCTCCCGGTGGAAGTTCGAATCTTCTTGGGTGCATAATAGGTTTTAAAAAGGTAAGGAATTTATTC
>NZ_BJWE01000039.1 GCF_007990205.1 Pediococcus parvulus
CTTGTTTTCTAAGGCGTTGAAAGTGGGTGTCAAAAATGACTAAGAAGTACCATCGAGCGTTTGGGGTATACGGAATTATTTTTATCGACGGAAAGTTAGTTGTTATTAAGAAAAATGGGGGACCATACATAAATCGGTTTGATTTACCTGGCGGCAGTTTAGAGGACGGTGAATCTTTGGATAAGGCAATTGTCCGCGAAATTGCGGAGGAAACTGGCCTTCAACCGTTGAAAATTAGGCAATTGGGGATAACGAGCTTTAAATATCCTTGGCACTACAAGAAATGGAAATATAACCAACACATCTGTGTATTTTATGATATTCAGCAGTGGCAGGGCGTTGCGGTCGATCATGTTGCTCAATTTATTGGACAAGATTCGCTGGGTGCAAAATTGGTGTCATTGGCAGATTTAAACGAAAAAAACACTTCTCCTTTAGTTTTAAAGGCAAAAGCGTTTTTGAAAAATAATGACAGGTTTGACTCTGCAGATCAAACATTTACAACTTGGAATGTTTTAAAAAAGCCAGTTTATTAGGAGATGTCTTGCCAATATTCTGGCTTTTTTGGCAACTCGTCATAAGTTTGAAATATATTTGGTTTGACATTTGTGTGTTTTAACTCAGAAAGAGATCGCCAAACTAGTGACCGTCCTTTATTTGTTTGTCAGTGACATTTAAGTAAATTCCTAACCCAACAATTCCTACCACGGCAATCCACAAAATCACCCACCAAAAAGTTAAAAATAGTGACATGACGGTGGCTAACAGTATCAACGGGGCCAGAAATTTTGTGAGGCCATATAATAGTTTTAACATGAAGAAAAACATCAGCATTGTTAGTAATACCAGCATATTCTACCACGACCTTTCTTACTGGATATTATAGTACACGAAATCGGATTGAGGTACTCTAGATATAAGAAACGAGTGATTAATCATGAGTAACTAAAAGAGCCTACCGTGTATCATTTTGCGGCAGGCTCTGTATTTAAACTTACTTGTGGTCTAATTTTTCACTAAGATAGTCTCCATCTTCATGAACACTATCTTGTGACTCATCATAAAGTAAGTGATCCAAATGGTTTTCTTCTAAGTCGTTGTTTTCATTGGGATTAGGGATAGAATCCAGCGTTTGCTTTGGTGATTTTTCACCAGGTTCCATAGGATTATCGTTTTGTTCATCATAACTCATATTACTGTCAGGGGCGCCATTGCGCTTCTTATCCTGTTTAAAAGTTTCTTTAATATGTTCATCATCCATATTGGCCACTTCCTTAGCTAATTTTTGGGGACAACTTCGCTATATAAGTTTGAAAATAATGTGAGCGAGTTGTACTAAACGACTTGTTTTTGTCGTTTTAACTCGCTATACGGAATAATAAAGCTGGTTTCAGCAACATCTGTCAGGAAAACTTGCCAAGTACTTTCTTCATCTAGTAAACGAGTATCTACTTTTTTGACATAAGCGATTTGATTCTCATTTACATACAGAACTTCATCATCGGTGGTTTGAACTCTGAGTAACATTAAATATCTCCTCTCAAATAACCTTGACTGTCAACTATACGCAAAGTTTAACATGTCTTGAGGGAGTTTATAATTTTCGTGCTTATTGAAAAACTTTTATTTACGATTAATCTAAAAATGGTATGCTAGTTTGAAAATTAGGCAAAACACTTCTATGTTTAAATGAACGTTTGAATTATACTAGGATCATGGAGAAATTTGTAAAGAGGGGTACGTATGAAAATTTTAATGATTGAAGACAACAAATCGGTGTCCGAAATGATGGGCATGTTTTTTAAAAAAGAACAGTGGGATGCATCTTTTGCATATGATGGTAACGAAGCGGTTGAGATGTTTAAGAGTGCACCAAATGATTGGGACATGATTACACTTGATTTAAACTTACCTGGAAAAGACGGCATGGAAGTTAGTTCGGAGATTCGACAAATTTCAAAAACTGTGCCGATCATTATGCTGACGGCAAGGGATTCGGAAAGTGATCAAGTTCTTGGCCTTGAGATGGGCGCTGACGATTATGTCACTAAGCCGTTCAGTCCAATTACCTTAATTGCCAGAATCAAAGCTTTGCATCGGCGTGCACAAATGGGCACAACGAGCAGCACAGAAGAAACGGACAATCAACAAACCAATTACGATGTTGAGACAGGAAGCTTTAAGTTAAGTTCTTCAACTAGAGAGGCTTATTTAGATGATAAATTAATTCCTGATTTAACACCCAAAGAATTTGATTTGTTGAAAACCTTAGCGCAAAAGCCAAAACAAGTTTTTTCCCGGGAACAATTACTCCAATTAGTTTGGAATTATGAGTTTTATGGGGATGAAAGAACTGTTGATGCGCATATTAAAAAGTTACGGCAGAAAATTGAAAAAGTAGGACCACAGGTGATCCAAACAGTTTGGGGAGTCGGATATAAGTTCGATGATAGCAAAGCGGGGGATTAAACATGCGTTTGAAACTGCTATATCAACAGATGTTAGCTTTTTTTGCGGTAATTTTTACAACCGTAATTATATTTGGGTTGGCATTTATTCAGTTTTCCAATCGAATGGTTTATCAAGATACTTGGAAGCAGCTTGAAAGTTATGCCGATAGTGTTTTTCAACAATCAGTTGTGGTGAATTCTAGTGGCGAATTTGAAGGAATCCAACTGGGCGGCTTACAAAATAGTGAACGGTTGCTGGCAAACCAAGCAATTCATTTTTCAATTTATATCAAGAAAAATACGATTGCTTATCCGAAAAATGGTTTTTCCCCAGTTATCAATAAAAGCCAGTGGAAAAAGCTGAAAAGTGGTGAAACACTGACAACAAAATCTGCCCGGCGCTTTAATCGTACTGGAAAAAGCAAAACGCAATCGATGACGGACATCATCAAACCGTACAGAAATGAAAACGGTGAATTGATTGCGGTCGTTTTAGTGGGTTCGCCGGTTGCTAATATTCAGTCCAATATGCGAAAAATCCAACATAATTTATTAATAGCTTTTCTTATTTCTGGACTGGCAGCAATTTTTATTGCCTACGGGCTGGCCAAATATTCGGTTTCGCGGATTGACCGTATCCGAAAGGCGGCTCACAAAATTGGCGAAGGTAATTTTGATATTACGGTGCCAACAAAAGGTAATGATGAAATCGATGGTTTAGCATCAGACTTTAATCATATGACGAAATCACTTAAGGCGTCGAACGAAGAAATCAAGCGTCAGGAACAGCGACGGCGAGAATTTCTTGCGGATGCTGCGCATGAAATGCGAACCCCTCTGACGACAATTAATGGTCTTTTGGAAGGGTTAACCTATGATGCCATTCCAGAAGAAAGTCGTGAAGAGAGTCTACAATTGATGAGCAATGAAACCAAGCGCTTAATTCGATTGGTCAACGATAATTTGGATTACGAAAAAATTCGGACAAATCAAATCATTTTAAACCGTCATGAGATTCGGGTCCATGAGGTTGTGAATAATTTAGTTGAACAGTTACAAAAAAAGGCCCATGAGGCAAAAGATCAGTTTGTCACCCAGGTTGCTGACAATGTCACGGTTTATGCGGACTATGATAGATTTGTGCAAATAATGTTCAACATCATGCAAAACTCGATTCAGTTTACGAATGGCGGTATAATAACGATTACGGCTCATAATGATAAAGATAAAAATTGTGTCATTTCGATTAGCGATACGGGCATTGGCATGTCGGATGATCAAATGAAGAACATTTGGGAACGATATTACAAGGCTGATGCCTCTAGGAAAAACACCAAGTATGGGGAATCTGGTTTGGGCATGGCAATTGTGCATCAACTTGTTAAGGCTCATAAAGGGACAATCAATGTTTCTAGTGAATTAGGCAAAGGGACCACATTTACGCTTCAATTACCTTGTGAAGATAAAAAAACAGAAAGCTAAGAGGCTTAACTTTCTGTGACAAGCAATAAAAAAAGCAGGAATTCAATTGAATTCCTGCTTTTATATTAGCTAGATTATTTAGCAGCTGGAGTACCGAACCATTCGATACGGCTCTCAACTGTGTCTTTAATAGCTTTTGTACCAGGTGCAAGTAACTTACGAGGGTCATAACCTTTAATATCATTTTGGTCATGTCCTTCTTCAATATACTTACGAGTTGCAGCTGCGAAAGCCATCTGGCATTCAGTGTTAACGTTAACCTTTGCAACACCCATTGAAATAGCTTTTTGGATTTGTTCCTTAGGAATTCCTGAACCACCATGTAAAACAAGTGGAGTAGAAATTACGTCAGCTAATTCTTGGAGACGTTCGAATTTCAAGCCCTTCCAGTTTTCTGGATATTGGCCATGAATATTACCAATTCCACAAGCAAGGTAGTCAACACCAGTTGCGGCGATTTGTTTAGCTTCTTCAACATCAGCTAATTCACCTTCACCAATGATACCGTCTTCTTCTCCACCGATTGAACCAACTTCAGCTTCAACGGACATACCTTTAGCATGTGCCAACTTAACGATTTCCTTAGTTTTTTCTAAGTTTTCTGCAAATGGTAAATCATGGCCATCAAACATAACTGAGTTGTAACCAACTTCGATACATTCTTTAGCAGCTTCGTAGTTACCATGGTCTAAATGCATGATAACTGGAACTGTGATGTTCATTGATTTAATGGTTTGTTGAACTAAGTTTAAACAAAGTTCGTAACCACCCATGTACTTTGCAGCTCCCATAGAAGTTTGGATCAAAACTGGAGTGCCTTTTTCTTGAGCAGCGCCAAGAATTGCACGTGTCCATTCCAAGTTGTTAGTGTTAAAAGCACCAACAGCGTAGTGACCTTTGCGAGCTTCAGCAAAGATTTCGTTACCATTAACTAATGACATAAATAAAATCCTCCCAAAATATATTACAACGATGTGTAAAAAGGTTGCATTAAACGTACACATTTATTTTAACACATTTGATTATTAAAATGCAGACCAATTTTCAAGCGTTATTTATGGGAGAAACAGAAATGAAATAACGGTGATAATTACGAATAAAAGATAAACGAATAGACAAAATTGGCTAAATTGGGAGCATTTTTGGCCTATGCCAATATTTTAATGAACAAAAAATAAGTGCGTTGAAACCTGGTCGTATCAGCTGTTTATATATATTTAAACTGGTATATCAATTAAATTTAATAATTTATCACTTGTAAAAACAGTTACTTTCCTGTTAAAATGTTTCTTTGTCTTGGTATAGGCTTTAATTTAAAGAGAATAAGGAGAATTTATAATGGGTATCATAATTGCACTGATCCCAGCAATAGCTTGGGGTAGTATTGGACTAGTGTCAGGTCGTCTTGGCGGATCGGCACCTCAACAAACTTTAGGAATGACAATGGGTGCTGTGGTTTTTGCGGTATTTACTTGGTTTTTATACCAACCAACATTATCAGCTAAAGTTTGGATTGCAGGAATTATTTCCGGTTTATTCTGGGCAGTTGGACAAGGGATGCAGTTTACCTCAATGAAAAAAATTGGGGTTTCTAAAACTGTGCCTCTTTCAACTGGGTTGCAATTGGCCGGTAATGCTTTAGCAGGAGTGTTAATTTGGCACGAGTGGACTACTGGAAAAATGATTACCATGGGAACCGTTGCTGTGATCGCATTGATTGCAGGTGCCACGTTTACTTCTTTACGAGATAAAAGCGATCCAGAACATAATAAGGATGAAGATATGGCTGCTGGTATTCGGGCATTGGTGATTTCCACAATTGGTTACATTGGCTATACTGTGGTTGTACGCTTTGCTGATGTGAATGCCAAAGCAGTTATTTTGCCACAAGCGATCGGAATGCTTGCCGGAGCCGTTGTTTTTGTATTTGTTTCAAAAGCAGCCGTTACGGCATTCAAAGATAGTCATACTTGGAAAAATGTCATCACTGGTTTAGTTTGGGGAATTGGGAACATTTTCATGTTCTTAGCAATTCCAAGTGTCGGTTTGGCAATTAGTTATTCACTTGCTCAAGCCGGAATCGTTATTTCAACATTCGGTAGCATCTGGTTCTTAGGTGAACACAAAACGCATCGTGAAATGCAGTATGTTATTTTTGGATCAGTTTTGATTATTGTGGGGTCAACCTTGTTGGCAATTATGAAGTAAATTGATTAATGGTAAAAACAGTAGAAATACTGCTTTTTTTATACATTTTTTAGAAAGTAGCAATTTTGAGTTGAACAATTTTGGTCACGCTTCAAATTTTAGTAATCGGGTGTATAATAAATTGATGGAACATTAAAAATACAAAGTGAGGTAAGTAAACAATGGCACATATTTCGTTTGACGGTTCAGCTGTTTCAAAGTTTGTTCATTATAATGAACTTGCTGAAATGCAACCCCTAGTTACTGCAGCAGATAAAGAATTACGTGAAGGTACTGGTGCTGGAAATGATTTCCGTGGATTCATTGATTTACCAGTTGATTATGATAAAAATGAATTTGCACGTATCAAGGCAGCAGCAAAAAAAATTCAGAATAATTCTGAGGTTTTTGTTGCTATCGGTATTGGTGGCTCATATTTAGGTGCACGTGCAGCAATTGATTTTCTTGGAAATACTTTCTACAACTTGCTCCCTAAGGAACAACGTAACGGCATTCCCCAAGTATTCTTTGCTGGAAACTCAATTAGTTCAACTTACTTAACAGATTTAGTAAACTTGATTGGCGATCGTGACTTTTCGATCAATGTTATTTCAAAATCAGGTACAACTACTGAACCTTCAATTGCTTTCCGTGTACTGAAGGACAAGTTAATTGCTAAATACGGTAAAGATGGTGCTAAGGAACGAATCTTTGCGACAACTGATAAAGCTAAGGGTGCTTTGAAGACGGAATCTGATGCAGAAGGTTATGAAGAGTACGTTGTACCTGATGATATTGGTGGACGGTTCTCAGTTCTTTCTGCTGTCGGTTTATTACCAATTGCTGTTGCTGGTGGTGACATTGATCAATTAATGAAGGGTGCTGCTGACGCTCGCGACGCATATAAAGATCCCGACGTTACAAAGAATGACGCTTACAAGTATGCTGCATTACGTAACATCTTGTATCGTAAGGGTTACACAACTGAATTGTTAGAAAACTTCGAACCAACATTGCAATACTTTGGCGAGTGGTGGAAACAATTGATGGGTGAGTCAGAAGGAAAAGACCAAAAGGGTATCTATCCTTCATCAGCTAACTTCTCAACTGATTTACATTCACTTGGTCAGTATATTCAAGAAGGACGTCGTAACCTTATGGAAACCGTTGTGAATGTTGACAAGCCTAACCATGATTTAAACATTCCTAAGGAAGATAAGAATCTTGACGGGCTTAAGTATCTTGAAGGTCGAACAATGGATGAAGTTAATAAGAAGGCTCATCAAGGTGTTACCTTAGCTCATAATGATGGTGGCGTTCCTGTTATGAATGTTAATATTCCTCAACAGGATGCTTACACATTGGGCTACTTGATCTACTTCTTTGAAGCAGCTGTTGGTATTTCTGGGTACTTGAATGGAATTAATCCATTCAACCAACCCGGTGTTGAAGCCTATAAAAATAATATGTTTGCTTTACTTGGCCGTCCCGGCTATGAAGCACAAACAAAAGAACTCAACGAACGCCTTGGTAAATAAGACTTTCTAGTAGTTTAACAAAATAAGTTCTGCAGAATTGATATGAGTTTCATGACTTGTCATTTTGCAGAGCTTTTTTATGATTTCAAACTAAAACTATTTTTGGTAATTTTTAATTGACTTTCGGAAGAAAAACCTTTACTATTATGGTGATATCAAGCTGATATTAAGTGAGGTGACCGGGATTGGCGAATGACCAAAAAGATAAGCGGTTTTTATTACGTTTGGATCAGTCTCTTTATGATCGGTTAGCAGAAGAAGCCAATCGAGCTAATCAAAGTGTGAATATGTATATTGTAAGTTTGTTGTCAGAAAATCACGGTAAAAAAAGTTTTGAAAATCGCCAGATAATTGGCAAGACTGTTTCTGGTTCGGATGTCAATATGGAAAACGGTCTGGTTCTGGTAACGGGAATTTATTATCGTTATTTAATTAACGATAATTCTGATGTTGATGATAAGGCTAAATATGCTGTGATTGAGGCAAATGGAAATATCTTAACGTTACAAAAAATTTAGCCATTTGGGGGAGATAAGGAATGGCAAATCAACAAAAAAAGCCGTTTGGTGCACTGGGAGAAATTATGACCGCTGCGATGAACGGTGATTACTCAGCGCAATACAATAAGGTACAACAGGCTGCTATAAAACGTAGACAACGTTCGACACAAAAACTCGCTAAGGAAGATGAACGTCATACGCAAAATAAGCCTGAGAGAACAGTTCATGCACGAATACCAAAAAATCGGAGGAGCTTTACTATGCCATTTGGACTTAGAATTGTACCACAAAATAATCGAGGATTAGTTGAAACATTAGGGAAATACAAACGCAGTGTTGATCCAGGATTCCATTTTTACTTTCCATTTTTCCAAAAGATCAGAAATGTGAGTTTGGCAATGGAACCCCTCGCACTGCCTAACTATTCTATTATCACAAAAGATAATGCAGACGTTTCAGCAAGCTTGACGCTAAATTTCCATATCACAGATCCGGTGAAATATCAGTATGAAAATACGGATTCTGTTGAATCAATGGCGCAATTAGTTCGGGGACATTTACGAGATATTATTGGCCGAATGGATTTGAATGAAGCATTAGGGTCAACTGCTAAAATCAACCAGGAGTTGACATTGGCAATTGGCGATTTGACCAATACGTACGGAATTAATGTGGATCGAATTAATATTGACGAATTGACACCTTCACGTGCAATCCAAGAAGCGATGGACAAACAATTGACGGCTGATCGTGAACGGGTTGCCACAATTGCAAAGGCCGAAGGAGAAGCCAAATCAATTGAGTTAACTACCAAGGCTAAGAATGATGCGTTGATGGCAACTGCTAAAGCCGAAGCGGATGCAACAAAAACGCGAGCTAATGCGGAGCGTTATCGAATTGATACAGTTCAGGCTGGATTGGCAGAGGCGACAGACAAGTATTTCCAAAACCAGTCAATCAATGCCTTTTCTGATTTGGCGAAATCAAATACCAATATGGTTGTGGTGCCTTCGGATAGTTCTGATGAATTTGGTAAAATTCCAGTTATTGGTAAACTATTAGGAACTAAAGATGACCAACCACATAATTTATAAATTTAAATATTAATTCATAAAGCTACTACGAGTTTGTTCGGGTGGCTTTTTGTACATATGAAAAAACGAATAGGGTGTGAGAATGCGCGAACACAAACAAAGATCAATTTTGTAGAAGGCCTGACCGGCGCTGTTTTATTAATTTTACTGTATATGCGAATTAATAATTATTATCAACTCACACATAGATGGGTTACGACGTATACCTCGCAGCTGCGTTTTTACATTCTTTCTTTGTGGATTCTGGTTGGATTGATGGTTATTTTTATGGTAATTTTCTTCGTCTATTCTGACCGTTCACAGCCTCAAAAAAATTGGGGATTAGCAGTGGCGCTGCTAATTGTGGGTGCCGGGGTTGTGTTTCAATTCTTGAATCAGCCAGATTATACGAAGCAGCATGTGACACCAATTCCACTTTCAGTTAATCAGTTTATGAAAAAGGTATATGCAAAAAAATATAGTTCCTATGAAGATGGGTTTTACTTTTATAATCCGGATAGCAAATATTATAAGCAAACTAGAAAAGAAGTTCGAAGATACTCTTTAAGTAGTCAGACAGATTTATATTGTGCGAATTTAAAATCTTTACGGCGCAAGCTTGGTTCAAAACGTTATCAAGCGTTAATCACCAAATTAAAGATTAAGAGTGGTAATGCGATTGTCTTTACCTATCGAGAGGACGGCAAGAATAAGGTTAAAGTATTTAACAGATTACAGGACCGACAAGTTTCATTGCGTTTTGTCCACTACTTAAATGGTGATGAAACCGTAAATTTCTTCGGATAAAAAAGGCCTCAAGGCATTGAAAAACAACGCTTTGAGGTCTATTAATATTGGGCATACTGGGATCGAACCAGTAAATTACGGATTCAGAGTCCGTGGCCTTACCATTTGGCGAATGCCCACTAAATTTACCTATATAAGTTTACCGTTTTTCTGTAAAACTGTCAACATATGTTTACAACCATTCTTTATAAACTGACAAGCACTCAGCTTTTTGCTACAATAAGACTGTTATGAGGTGAAAATATGGCTACAAATTCTGATTCGATTTATAATGTTTTATCACAAATTCGTGAGTATCCAGAACGTGCTGAAGTGAATACCTTAGGATATACAAATGTTGTGCAATTAAAAATCAGTGATAGCATCCCAGTTGCTAATCCAGAAATATACTTTCCTGACGAAACTTTGCTAGTTGACCGACTTTCGGATGAGTTTGTTGATAAATATAACGTTTTGATGGACTACTTTAATGGTTTAACGAAGAAGCCAATGAAAAGCTATCATGAGGTTTGGGTAACGACTGCACACGTTGTTGGAAAGAAAGCATATATGCTTGAGCTGACCTATGAGTAACCGTGAGCTTAAGGTTACTTTGGCAGATACAAAAGAAAAGTTAGTTATCTGGGCAGTCATTGCAATTTTGTGTGTGGTCAGTGAAAATCTGCTGAACTTTGCTTTTATCCCGTATATTCTGATCGCGATATTTATATACTGGATCTATCTTTTTGTTACTTTTGTTTATTTGACCATTTTAAAAATGAAAGGAAGCTAAGGTATTGACTTTGTGGCTCAAATAAGATAAATTAGAACAGTACTATTTTTGCCCGCTGGTCAAATTGGTTTAAGACGTCGCCCTCTCAAGGCGGAGCTACGGGTTCGAACCCCGTGCGGGCTATTATAAAACTGGAAAAGGGCTTCAAACCATTGCAATATCAGTGGTTTGAAGCCCTTTTTTATAGCTCTGTGTACTTTTTTTTGAAATGCAGGTCTAACTAATTTTTAAGAAGTTACCATATCTTGTCACTATTCAAAGGAGATCGTACATAACCAGAAAGAATACCCAAATTCCGTCTTGTTTGAAGATCTAATTTAGTTGCATCAGCATCGTCTGCGACAAAATCATAGATAGTTTTAAGAATTGTCGCGACTTTGTGCTGTGTTAAATAGAGATTTGTAATGCCCAGCGAAAGCTCAACTGCAATTTTTGTGTAATCTTCATGATTATGAAGTTGAGTTGCGGCGGTTGTGATAGTATTTTGAATTTTTGGATCAGATTTAAATTCTGGTTCAAAAAATGCTTTACCAATTAGTTCGGAAAGTTGCTGATATTTTTCGTTCATTGTAAATTCCCCCATAAGTGTATTTTGTCTTTTACAAATACATCTCTATGGTACACCATTTAGTGTGGCTATGCCAAAACTAAAATGATAACATGGCATTGTATCGCGGATTATGAAAGTTGTTATGTTGGTTACCACACCAATTGGCAGTATAGTATTTGTTAAATACACAAAATATATAATGCGAGGAATGAACGCCCATGTTAAAAAAGCCTCAAGTCTTAACCCCGAATAGTAAAATTGCGATTGTCAGTTTGTCTAGTGGAACGCTTGGCGAAAGCTTTGCCACCCATCAATTGCAATTAGGAATTAAACGGTTAAAAGAAATGCAATTGCAGCCAGTTTTTATGCCCAACGCACTGAAAGGAATCCAGTATTTAGCTGATCATCCGCAGGCGCGCGCTGATGATTTAAAAACTGCTTTTGCCGATCCAGAAATTAAGGGCATCGTTTGTGCAATTGGTGGCGACGATACTTATCGGCTATTACCTTATCTCTTAGAGGATGAAACATTTGTTCATAATGTCCATTCCCATCCTAAGTTGTTTACTGGCTTTTCAGATACAACAATTAATCATTTGATGTTCTATCAATTAGGAATGCAGAGCTTTTACGGTCCAAATGTTCTGAATGATTTGGCAGAGTTGGATCAAGAAATGCTCCCATACACCAAACACACCTTTATGAATTATTTTAGAAATGAGGCGACAACCTCAATTACATCCAGTGCTATTTGGTATGAGGAACGCGAGGATTTTTCATCTGCAGCTGTCGGAATGCATCGGAAACAGCATATGGAACAAAAAGGGTATGAGGTGTTGAGAGGATCAGGCCAAATTACGGGCCGACTATTGGGTGGTTGTCTCGATAGTTTGTATGATATTTTGTCAGGAACTCGCTATCCTGATGAAAAAGAAGTTACAGAAAAGTATCACTTATTTCCTAGCTTAAACGAGTGGCAAGACAAAATTATGTTTATTGAAACTAGTGAGGAAAAACCCAATCCAGAACTCTATCGCAAAATGTTACTTGCATTAGATGCTGAGGGCATTTTTTCAGCTATTTCAGCAATCCTTGTCGGCAAACCACAGGCAGAAGCCTTTTATGACGAATATAAGCAGATTTTACTGGAAATTACCGATTCATATCAGTTACCTATTTTAACAAATGTCAATTTTGGCCATGCTTATCCAAGGACGGCGCTCCCCTATGGTGGTGAGACACAAGTTGATTTTGACCGGAAAGCCATCACGCTTTTGGAGCCGATGTTTGCATAAAAGGATACTGAACAGTTAAATATTTGATGACAAAAAGTTGCTAGCTAACGATAAAATGTTACTAGCAGCTTTTTATTTAGTTAGTCAAATTTTGTTGCAACTTTTTGGCCCGAACTAACCACTAATAAGTGAAAGGGGGTAAGTCACGTGAATAAAGTAAAAATCAGAACAGTCAAACGGGCTATTCGGGGGGATCAGCAAGCATTTTCCCAACTTGTTTTAGGCCAGGCCGATTATTTAACGCGAACTGGACATCTTTATCTGTCACGCGATGTTGATGTTCAAGATGCTATTAGCGAGACGACACTGATCGCATTGCATTCAATCAGTCAACTGCAGAAACCCGCGCTATTTCGAACTTGGTTAACGCGAATCTTGATTCGTCAGTGTTACCGCAGATATTCAGAACAAGCCCATGAAGTTTGTGATTTGGCAGACCTTCCCGAAATGCCAACGAATTTAGCAAACGTTTCGGTTGATGAAAAATTAGATCTCTTGGGGGGATTAAAACGTTTAAATGACGGCTATCGGCAAGTATTATTAATGTTTTATTATAATGGATTATCCATTCACGAAATTAGCGATCTTATTGGGATGCCAGAAAACACTGTTAAATCACATTTGAAGCGTGGTAAATCTCAACTGAAGACGTGGTTAGGAGGGGACTATTTTGAAAAATGAAAAATTTTCGCAATTGGTTGAGCAACTTAGTCAGGCACAAACTGTGAACCCAAAAGAAACCAAGACAACGATTACGCAAGCGTTATTAAAATCAGGTGTTAGACTAAAACGGCGCCATCACCATGTATTATGGGGATTTGTGACCCTTGCAGTCGCAATTTGCCTGCTAACGCTTAGCGGAATGTACGTAACACCGGTTAATCATGTGATGGCACAAACACCAATTATTGGGAATTTCTTTGCGAAATTTGATGATGATCTGGGAACGATTGTTGAAACTAATGGAAAAACGCAGAATTTGAATCAGACACGAACTTCCAACGGTATGAAGATGACACTAAAAACTGCATATGTACAGGGAAAGACAGTTGCAATTACTGGAACCATCAGTGGAGTTAACGGTGCATGGGATGATTGGTTTGACTTTTACATTGGCCGCGGTGGGGTGAAATTTTCTCAAAGTAGCGCGGATCTTCGGAAGATATCAACAGGACATTATCGTTTTTGGCTAGACGGGACCATTAAAGGCAAAATTCCAAAAAGTACGATTAAGTTTCCAATTGTTTTCACCAGGTTCAAGGGTCATGCTGGGCGTTGGGCATTTAATTTACGGTTAGCACCAAGTAAGGTAAGCACACAAAAGCTTACTGGAAACATTACTTTGGCAAACGGGGACGTCAAATTGAAATTACTTGGAATTGATGAGTATTCTGGAGGAACTGGTTTGTTAAAGGTACAGGAAACACAACGAGTTTCTAAAGATGACTTTCAGTTATTTAAAATTTTCGTTAATGGAAGTCACAAAGATTATATGCTCGCCAATCAAGATCCCATGGTTCTGAGCAAGAAAGGAAAACAACGCATAGTAGGTTATCGAGTAAAAGAGTTGCCAAAACGAATTACAAAAATAACTGTAGAACCAACATTATCCACATGGGGGGTTTCCGCACGAACGGCATTAAGTTCGTTACCAACGACGATCAAAGCAAAACGAACGACGGAAGTTTTCAGATTTAAAAAGCCAACGTTAAGAAATGGTAAATTGACTTTGCGTTATTATTTAACAGGATCCGGATTATCGTCTGATAGAGAACTTATGTGAGACAAAGGAAATCAGCTTAATGGTGCGCTTGCTATCATGGCCAAAACATATCACGATGATGGGAACGATAGTGTTTATGGAAAAGATTACTTGTATGAAGGCCGTCAAAAATTGATTAATGGCAAAACCAATGAATTTGAAGCCACCTATAATTTAACAAAGAAATCAGGTTTGAAAAATCTCAATCTTAACCAGTTACAATTACAGATTGATTATGATGGTTTGCACAGTACACCAAGGATGAAAGAATAGACAATTTCGGTTAAACAAAATTAAAAGGTTCTGATTTTAAAAATTTGCGCGTTTGATTTAAATAAAAAATGATTTAAAGAATTTAAGTCAAATCAAACTTTAACTGCTGGATTTTGAAAGGAAGCACACGACAACTAAATTAGACAAAAAAGATATAAGAATTACGCAGTGATTATATTTTTAATCGTCTTTTAAAAAAATTTGAGTTAAGGGTTCGTTTTTATATTTATCGATAATTTCTATAAAATTATGGAAAAATAAGTTGTTTTTTTAATGAAAGCGCTTTAAAATTAAAACGTGATAGTAACCTTTCTCAATAAATAGGGAGTGCTGCCTATGAAAGAAAATAAAGACTATTTTTGAAGTGGCGTAGTAAAATTGCAGTTGCATACGAGGAATCTAAGGAGAGATGTATTATGAAAACGAAAAAATTACGTCTACCTTGTTTGTTGCATGTTTAAGTTTTGGTTTTATTACTACTTCGGCTTTGGCTGGTAATGATGAACATGGTTATAGTATGCGTGTTTATGGTTTCAAGCAAAAGAGTCACTCGGCTGGTTGGTACAGACAAACAACTAATTATAAAAATAATTGGAAGGTTAAACTAACAAAATCCGGTGAAGGCCCGCATACCATTTCGATTTTTTGGTTGGAAAAAGCAGGCGGTGCAAATGTTAGCCCGATTATCAAAAAGATAGCGGGGAATCCTGAAGCGTACCAAAGGGTCAATCCTTCTTTCCATGGGAAGAAAACCGTGATGCTGACGGCTCAGAATAATAATATTTCAGGTAACGAGTATAATATTCCAGGCTATTGGGATGAAGAGACTGGGAAAATTCAATAATTAAGTTTTATGGTGGTCATCTAATGCAAATTATGTAGATGACCATTATTCTTATTGGTAGGAGGGGTTCTGATGTTTAACTTTGAAATTAGTAAACTTTTAAAAAATTGGCGATTTATTTTCTTTGCTACCTTAATCATACTTGTTCCAGAAATAGATTTGTTAATTCAGCTCAAAAGTCAGATTGAGGCTGGATTTGACACAGCAAAGTTTATATTAAATCCAGCAGAAGTTAGTTTTTTGGCTTCTAATTCTATTGGCCATTATGGGCAAATGGTCCTTATTTGGTTGCTGCCTCTAATTTTATTGAATTTATATACGGATCACCAAGTGTCGGAAGTGAAAAATGGTTATCTTAATGCTACCCTGATTAGGAACAGCAGAAAAAAATTTTATCAAACTAAACTGGCTTTATCGGCCATCATTCCGGCTTTTTTAGTGCTGCTTTCATTAGTGATTAATTTTCTTATAGCGCTGCTTATTTGGCATGGAGGAAAAGATTTTTCTGGCATGGAGGATGAATTGCAACAACTTAAGGTTATTAAACCTTTCCAATTATTAGTATTACAAATGGAACATCCGTACAGTACTGTGGTGATCTATATTTTTATTTTTACGTTATCGGTTGCCATTTTTGGTATGGTTACGCAGGCCATTGTGTTTATGTTCCCCAATTATTACATTGCATATCCCTTTGCATTTCTGTTATGGATTATACAAGTTATGTCACCGTACAGCTCCACTTATTTTATGCAACCCTTCATTGAATACGGATTGAGGTCCATTATTCCGGCTGCAATTGTTTACTTATCTTCTAGTTTGATAGTAATTGGTATTGGGTACTTCAGGCAGGTGAGAGCTGATGTTCTTTGAGAGCAAGAAAAGACTTGGCGTAATTTATTTTTTCCTAATAGGGTTTCTTGGAATTTATTGGTTATCACTAAATAGATATGCACCGAGAATAATAACAAATTTTCGAGATTTTTACACAATTGAAGATACTGTTGCAAATTATCATTATGACGTAGGACAAGCTACCATTTTTTCGCTTATTTTTGCTACAATCATTTTAAAAAGTTATTTGAACATTTATATGAGTGAATTAATACGATCCGATACGCAAAAGTATTATTGGGCTTTTTTTAAATCTGTTTGTATCCAAGCAATTATCTTCACGATTGTTTTTGAAGGTGTGGATTTGATTATGCTATTCATTAGAGTGCAGCATACGTTTTTATTTGAACCCATAATACTGTTAGCATTAGGGGTCCGTTATCTTATTTTTCTGGGTTACTATATAATTCAAGGCTCATTATTATTTTTGGTCATGCAATATACAAAAAATGCTTTAGTAACGATCTTTATTGTTCCGTTTATTAATGTTATTACCCTTGAGTTTTGTCGAACCTTTGAGTTTACCCATCCTATTTCCAGTATGAATACAATTGATTGGCTATGGAAAGGACAATTTGGCTGGCTTACGATTCTAACAGCTTTGTTACAGGTCGTGATTATTATCACCTTGCTAGCTATTTGGAATATTCAAAAATTGAGGAGGGAGGATTTACTTGAAATCACAAAATAAATTATCATTTTTAACTGTTGGCTTGTTAATTTTCTATTTAATACTGGCTAAAAATTATTTATTTGGTAAATTCACTATCCAAAATATCCTTCGTGGTGTTGATTTTAGTGCCACTACTATGCAAACTTTGGTGTTTATCTTCTTCTTTTTTACTATTGCGACACTGAATTTTGCACTTCTTCAATCTTGGTTTTCTGATTGGTTAGTTTTACAACTTATTCGTTACCAAAAATGAGCTATGTCTTTAAAAACTTGAATATAACTATCTGTAAACTTAATATTTTGTTTCACATTATGTTTGTAGTTGTATTTTTTGTTTTTTCGGGATTATTCCATATTTTTTCGTCGGTTTCTT
>NZ_BJWE01000040.1 GCF_007990205.1 Pediococcus parvulus
AATCTTTAGTTAAAAATCGTTTAACAACTCAACAGCATAACTCAAAGCACAACTCGTATCGTTTGCTCCATTTTCACTGAAACCTTTTTGAGTGACACAACTAAGAAATTACCTTGATTAATCTCAGTTTGCGCAAAATCACTTTTTTCTTCACTAGGCATTGTAAACTTTTCAAGCATACGCGGTCCGTAATGATAGTCGGCATCTGCCAACCGTTTTCCATTCACCCACACTTCTGTGGGTTCACTGGCTAAAAATAGTGATACGTTATATTGGCGTGACATAGTTGACCCAGCAAATGTACCTTTGGCCGCCGTAATTATTAGCTTCACTGTCGACAACGTCGTTTGTTGAGAAATTTTTGTTATTTGCCGTTCTCCGTGCAAATAGTTTGTCGTTTTCCCATCATCTTCGTAAAGCACAAAAGTAGAATACCCACCCGGATAAATCAGTAATTCAACCTGACTTTTATCAATTTCATCGGGATGCTCCGTCGCATTAGCTAATGGTAAGATAGCTCCTGCTTTGACAAAAAGAGGCAATTTCCACAAAGGCGCCTCAAAATCACTAATTGTTTGACCGCCTTCGTAAGCATCCCCACTGAAAAAATCATACCAAGTGGTTTTGGCATCTGGGAGGTAAAGGCTAGCGCGTAAGTCCGTGCCATCAACTTGCAGCTGATAATTTTCAAAAATTGGCGCAATTAATAATGAATTTCCGCACAAAAACTGTTGATTAAGGCTGCCGCCGTACGTGAAGTCACTTGCTTCTAGCCAAAACGTGGGTCGGACGATAGGTGCCCCATTAGTCCGTGCTTCAAATGCCAAGCTATACAAATAAGGTAAAAGTCTAGTTTTTAGTTTTAAATAAAACCGATTAATCGCAAGAAAGTTGGCACCAAACTGACTTCCCAGATCCTTGGCCCGACTGCCCAAACCGTCCATCACAAGTTGTAAGGGAGTAAATGACTTCCACTGCAAATCTCTAGTTTGAATGACTGGATTGTCGCCGCTATAAATACCATCAATATCTGAGCCAATATTGGAATTCCCAGACAATCCGGCACTCAGGTAAGTGGGTATTTGAAAACGAATATTTTGCCAATCTGATCCTGCTTGATCGCCAGTCCAAACACTCGCAAAGCGTTGGGTACCTGCCCAGCCATCGACCGTCAAAATGAACGGTCGTTTTTTATGGACAGCAGTTAATGTTTGGGCAGCCTTAGCGATTCCATTTAACCCAAATGTGTACCCAGCCCCAACCCAAGCCACATCTGTTTTAATTGCAGAAATCCCGCCGACTTTGGCTTCGGCTGCCAAATTACGTTCACCTTTTTGAATGTTCTGTGCATTTGGGGGTACCAACTGTTCCTGCGTCCATAGGCCAGTGGCTACTCCATGTTCATGCGCATATTTTGAAAACTGGCTTAAGTTTTGTAAGTCTCCCGCAAAACTATCGGTCTGCCCATAACCAGCTCCGTAACCGTCATTTGGTAAAAACCACCCCAGTGGCAGTTGTTTTTGATGATACCGATCAATAATGGCACGCGCAGAAAATTGATAATTCTTATTCTCGCCATTTAATGACTCCCAAACTCCTGAAACAGGATCTCCTTGTTCATCAACGGTTGTAAACGAAACATGTCCTGTTCCGTAAACATTAGGAACCATTGTTTGACCTTCAAAACTAATTTTTCCAGGACGCTCCGTATTAAACGACTTCGGATTGAGTGGTTGATATTCTTTATAAGTTTTCCCATCCGGAAACTGAATAGCGCCATCACTGTCTGGACTTACTGGAAACCAATAGTCATGGTTATATGCGTTTAAATGGGCAGGATAAAAACTGTAGAGTGGATTGAGCGGTGGCAGTCCTGTTAACTTGTGATAGCCATGAATTAATTTTGCTGGTGTTTCCCCAAGAATTACAAAATAATCGAGTTGCGGATCTTCATGTGTCAATTGAATAAACCGGGGATCGCTAAAATCATAACGCCCTTTTGTAAAAGTATTAAAAAGAATGCCATAACCACTTGTCGTAAAGAAAAATGGCTCTGGGGAAGTCACCCCACCATCAGTCCAGCGATTTGTGTTTTCAATTGCAATTTCTTTACCTTTCAAAGAATACTTCCCATTTTGCATCCCTCCGCCAAAATAATAAGTTTCTGGTGTGCTGGGTAACCGCAAGCTTAAATGAGTCTTTTCTTTATTACGAGTAGGCATCCGATTTTGTTTAAAATAGACTTTTCCCGTTTCGTCATTAATAGTGAAATGCCCAGAGGTCTGATCAAACTCAAGATGAAACTGGTCAGTGTTCAATCCAGTTTTCGAAGATTCTCCATGTGCTGTCAAAAAATCTTGGGTCAATAAAGGAGTTCCCACCTTTTGAGCACCACTGCCACTGGCAACTGTTTCATCGCCTAAAGTCGGGATATCCACCGCTTTGGGAATTGTCGCTTGTCCATTAAAATTTCCTGTCGAATTGACCATGACCCGCACAATGTTTGCCTGCACAAAAAACAGTTGTCCCTTCAAACCATCTTTTGTTGTAAATTTGATTTTTCGATGCGCGTTTTTAAAATTTGTAAGTTGATCCATATGATCGCTTCCTCTCAGCGACAAGTTTTTAATTGTGCTTATGAATTATATTGACCATTATACCTATTTAGTCGGCAAAGAAGTACCTTGAATTAAAGAAAGATGATAGTTCTTTTCATTCGTTAATTTTTGATGGACAAAGAATATTTTCAAAACCCACTCAATCGTCCTGAACCTGTTTTATGGGCGAATCAGTCATTTTTGGCACTCTTAATGTGATATAATTTTTATGTTTAAAGAATGTTTTAAATCAATCTAAAAATAAGATTTATTTAACATTAATTCGGTATGCTAAGTTAAGCACCAACTTTAATTAATAATTGCTTCAGGAGGCAAAACAATGAATGAGGACCAAACGCCCAAAAGATCCGACCTGCACAACCATTTTAATGTCCCCCCGACCCGCACTGAAATGCACCAAGATATGGAAAACCGTGACCCGCACAAAAGGCCACGAAAGCATAGACGCAGACGCTTTATTATTGCAATTGTGGGAATTTTAGTCATTATCCTCGGCGTATTTGCTGCTTATAAGTGGTATTCCGCAAAAAAAGCCGCTAATTCAGTTTTCAACAGTGCCAATATTCAAAAGGCTCGGGATGTTTCTTCAGTCATTAAAAAAGGCAAACCAATTTCAATTCTTCTTCTTGGAACTGACACCGGTGCCTTAGGTCGGAACTATCGTGGTCGAACTGATACCATCATTATTGCCACTTTGAATCCTAAAAAGAAGAAAATGACGTTAACAAGTATTCCACGGGATACTGCCCTTTCAATTCCTGGTTACACACAATATGCACCTTCCAAACTAAATGCAGCTTATTCGTTTGGTGGTGCGGGTACCAGCATTAAATCAATTCAGCAATTATTAGATGTTCCCGTGGACTTCTACGGTTTAATCAACATGGGCGGTCTTGAAAAGATTGTGAACGGTGTCGGTGGCGTCACAATTACTCCGACACTCACCTTTAAGTATGGAGCTGCCAACGTTGTCAAGGGTAAAAAGATCCGGCTTGCTGGTAAAGCGGCATTAGACTATTCACGGATGCGTGACGAAGATCCTCAAGGAGATTATGGTCGTCAAAAACGGCAACGACAGGTATTAATGGCGATTTTGCGTAAGAGTGATTCTTTAACCACTTTACTTAGTCAAAGCTTTTTAACTTCTATCAAAAAGCAAACACAAACTGATTTAACTTTCGATGAAATTGTGGCACTTTCCACAAAGTACCGAGTCGCTACTCATCATCTGAAATCGACTCATTTGCAAGGAACGACGCAATTAATCAACGGTCAAGATTACGAAGTTGCAAGCCAAACTGAAATGCAACGGGTCACAAACTTTATTCGAAAAGGATTAGATCTCGGACATAAATCAACCGGAACATCTAATCTAACAAGTGTGACAACCGGAACTGGTTATTCAGATACAACGCAATCTAACGGACAATATTAAATCAAACAAAAAAACACCTTCGTAGGATTTTAATCCCAGCGAAGGTATTTTTAATTTTAACTTAACGCACTTCCATAAATCCAACCAATCTTCTTACCACCGTAATAACAACGGTAATAAGGTGTTTTCACGTCGTCACGATAAGCAATATTGTCAATTTTCACTACTTTACCTGCGTAAGTTTTGCCATAGTTCAGGCGTTTGACCGTATACTTACTTGCTGTGACGTGATTTAAAAAGTCGTGGCCGGGAACTTTTTTGACCGTCATTTTCGAATTGATCGTTTTGTAGGTTACGCGAACACCAAGTGCTCCACCGTAAATCCAGCCGATCCGTTTGCCTTGGTAGGCACAACGATAATAAGGAACTTTGGTGCCATCTCGATACGCGATGTTATCAATCTGAACTGTTTTACCCGCATAGGTTTTCCCATAATGCAATCGTTTGTTTGTATACATACTGCTGGTAACATGATTATAAAAATCATGGCCAGGGGTAACTTTCACATCCATTGTTTTTGTGGTTGCCGTGTAGGTCACGTGTTTAGCAAGTCCACCACCGTAAATCCAACCAATCAATTTACCGTTATAATATGCACGATAGTAAAGTGTCCCGGTACCACTACGTTTTCCAGTGCAATCAATTTGAACGGTCTTTCCTGCGTACGTTTTGCCATAATTTACTCGTTTGGTGGTGTAATTGCTCTTAGGCACATGATTATAGAAATCATGACCCGGAACCGTTTTAACATCCATGGTCAATCTGGTATTCGTATATTTCACACTTAAATGTTGCAGACTTGTGTAATAGCTCTTGACCAGTTGATAAAACTCGGCCATTGTGTATCCCTGACCGAAGTATGTTTTACCCGTTTTTAAATAGTACCCATATGGATCAGTATGGGTAGAACCACCAAAGTGTAAAGCAACAGCTTTGTGTGACCAAACTGTCCCTTTATAATCATAACAAGCATCATTTGGCGTTAGCTTATATTTATTTAGCAAATATGCTGTATACCACGCCGCATTAGCCATTTCACGGGCAAATGCCTTCTTAGAATGAACCTCAATTTGCTCAAACTGAACAAATTTTCCGTTTCCAGGATAACCAACTCCCCAAGATAAGTAGTTGGTATTCGCAATATTAATAATATGATCCGCATCCACAAAACTGTGGACAAAAGCGTTATTATAGTGTGCTTTCATATATGCAATTTCATTGTAAATTGTAGAACTGGGATTAGCGGTTTCATGAACCACAACCCCTTCAGGCTTCCCATAGCCCTTGTTATAATTATAATGTGGAAATCCACTCCAAATAGAAGTCGTAATTCCTACCGGTTTAATTTTGTTTGCTGTAATGTAGCTGTTTACTGACTGTGCCTTAGCCGAAATGCCCCCCATTAACAGACTAAGCAATAAACCCAATGTCATCAAACAACCTGGTATAACTTTATTTCTTTGTGTATCCTTCAAAAATATTCCTCCAATGTCTCCCCTGTGTCCCATTAACTACTATGTACACTTTCATACTAACATTTTTAGACTCCTAATCAGATATCATCATTTTTACAGTTTTATTACATTCCCCTCGATGCGCGTTTTAAAAGAAGCTTTTTCCACAATTTATTCAATAATTCAGCAATTAGGAAGCCAATCGCAATCGAACCCGTAATTTCAATCACTTCAGTCAAAAATCGCATGCCTTGGGCCGCATTCCCTAACGCAATGTTACGGACCATTTGATAAGCTTGTCCGCCGGGCACTAAGGGAACCAAACTCGGGATATTAAAGATCAACATGGGCATTTTCATTCTTCGCGCCGCAATGTCACTCAAAATTCCGATCGCCACGGATGCTAACAAATTGGTCAGCGCAATCCCAAAATTGAGGTTGATCAGGGCCCAATAAATAAACCAGGTAACGGTGCCAATTGAACCGGCAATAAGCAACGCACGATGCGGAATATTAATAATAATGCCAAAGCCGACCGTGGCAATAAACGCAAAACACAACTTAATTATCATAATCATCAGTGAGTTTCTCCTTAAAAGAATCTAAATACAAAGGCAATGCCAAAGCCAATTGCAGATGCCGTCAGCAAGGCCTCTATTCCCCGTGCTGGGCCGCTTACAAAATGTCCGTTTAAAATATCACGCACCGCGTTTGTTAACGGCACACCAGGCACCAGTGGCATTACAGCACCAATGATAATGTTATCTACCGAATGACCTAAACCCATTCGAACCGTCAACACCGCCATAAACCCAATTAAAAGCGATGAAACAAATTCACTGATAAATTTAATATCCAATGTTTTATTAATCGCATAGTAAATCGCAAACCCAATAGCTCCAATGATTGAGGTAACGCCAATATCATAAAAATTATTACAAAAAATCGTCATTAATGGTCCACTGACTAGTGCAGCTCCCAGTACCTGTAACCAAAACGGAAAGTATGGCACAGCGTCATCGACAATTTTTAGCTGATCAAAGAATTCTGTTAACGTAATTTTCTTAACCGCATAATCACGTGAAAGTCGATTAACCCAACTCACTTTTTCTAAATCAATGTTTCGGCGACTAACACTTTCAACCTGAGCATTCTTTTGGTCCGGAATCGACATGATAATTCCTGTCACAGTCGAAAACACCTGTGCGTCTGGATAACCCGAATTTGTGGCAATCCGCATAATCGTATCTTCTGCACGAGCCATTTCTGAACCATTTTCAATCATAATTCTTCCTGCCAATAAACAGGTATCTAATACCAAATCGGTTTCTTTCACCATTGTCACCCCGTTGATTAATTAAAGTCTATTATGCCATAGCCCCACCAACAAAACGACCAGAAATTAAACATTTATTCAAGTTAGAGCGTTAAATCAAAAAAGACATAAAAAAAGCCAGGAACCGAAATTCCTGACTTGATAAATTCTAATTTTAAATTAGTCTTTGTTTACGTTAACTGCTTGTGGTCCACGGTCACTTTCTTCTACATCGAAAGTAACTGCTTGGCCTTCTTCAAGAGTCTTGAAGCCGTCGCCTTGGATAGCTGAGAAATGTACGAATACATCGCTACCGTTTTCGCGAGTAATAAAACCAAAACCTTTGTCTGCGTTAAACCATTTAACTGTACCATGTTCCATAATAGAAAATCCTCCTGAGTGCTTTTTGCACTAAATATTTTAATACTTGATCCGGTGCAAATTGGGGATATTTCTTTATGAAACGATCTTACCAAAATTACCTAACCAAAATACAATGTAATTGTACCATATCAATTTAGAAAAAGATACCCACTTTTAAAATTAAGTCCTTATTTATTTAATTTCTTAATTTTCAATTGGCTATCAATCTCCGTATGGCTATCATAACAGCTTTTTAACTGACATACAACTTTCGGTTGATTTTCGTGAATCACAAAAGCCAGTTTAGAAAAATTAGTCATCCTGAACAAAAACATAATGGGCAGCTTTATAACTGATTTGTCGTTCATCAACTTTTGATTCATTATCAATCAGTTTAACAGTCGTTGCACCCTCAAACGGCGCGTGGTGAATCACTTGAATCTTATCACCAATATCTAAATCAATCTCATCCAAATAATTTAAAAGTTCACGATTATCAATAAACCTATCAACTACCACCGTACTGCCTTCTTTAACATCTGCTAACAAAGTATGACTATCTTCTTGATAGTTCCCTTCCTTATCAGGAATTACTCCACCATGCGGACAGTGTGTTGGGTAACCTAAAAATTGATCAAGAGAATCCAACAATTTTTCACTTGTCACATGTTCTAATACTTCTGCATCATCATCCACTTCAGATAACTTGTAGGATAATTTCTCAACTAAGAAAGTTTCCCACATACGATGCTTACGGACCATAATTTCAGCAATTTGAATACCTTTGTCAGTTAACGAAATTCCAGAGTAAGGCGTATGTTTTGCCAAACCTTCCTCAACTAACTTCGTAATCATCTCAGTTACTGAACCGGCTGCAATGTTCAGACCCATTGCAATTTGCTTATTTGATATTTTCTTTGATTTTCCGCCTAGCTCAAAAATAATTTTAAGATAGTCTTCCTTCATCGGGGTCAATCTATTCACCTCATTTTGTTAATACTACTTTTATAACTCATTTGAATCAGAAATACAACTAAGGTACCCCAAACTTTAATTTTACACTTTTAATAGTTAAGGTCTATACTTAAGACGTAATAAGTTAAGTTAGGAAGGGCTGTTATGAGTAATTTAGTTTCCATCACGCAATTAGATTCGGATAATCAGGCTAAAGCCGTCCGATCTTTTGCACAGTTTTACATTCGACTCTATAAAGCCGAAAGTCTCGAAATTATTTCGTCGTTTGTTCCCGCAGGTTATCTTAGCGATGTTAACGCTTTTATCGCCCGAAATCGTTATTTAACCCATGCCAATTTGTTGGATTTAAGCCTAGCCACTTCCAGTAACGACTACATTCAGGTCATGGAGCATCTTGATCAAAAGTATAATCTTACCGGAACTCCTGAGATTCCTTGGGATACTTGGTTTATCTCCCATCACAAACAGCTTGTGAGCGAAAGTTAAGCCTCACTAACTGGCATTAAATATCATGCCGATCACGCGTAAATAGTTCATTACTTTTTCCACGAAAAACTTCAGCTTGTAAAGTCACGTGATCTACGTGATATTTTTTTTGCAATAAATTCTCTAAATGCCGATAAACAGGCTCAACATCACTCAATAATTGATCGTTCAAATTAATATGTGCAGAAAACATAATCCGGTTTTCATCAATTTGCCAAGCATGAATGTGATGCACATTGACAACCCCGGGCTCTTGCAACATATCGTGCTTCATAGCTTCAAAATCTAGATTGGGCGCACCTTGCATCAAAATATTAATTGCTTCTTTTAAAACAGGCCAAGTTTCCCACATAATGTAGACTGAAACTAAAATTGTCACAATCGGATCAACAATATCAATGTGCCAAACCTGAATAATAATGGCTCCAATCACAATTCCAAATGATGACAATGCATCGCTTAAAATGTGGAGATAGGTCGCTTTTATGTTTAGACTTCCCTTTGCACCGCTACTCAACAGCAATGCTGAAATAAAGTTAGCCAGTGTTCCGACAATCGCCACAATCAACATGATTCCCCCATTTACCGGCTCGGGGTTCAAAATTCGCCGTACACTTTCAATAATCAGGAAAAAAGAAACGACAATTAAAAATACGGAATTCACAAATGCAGAAATAATTTCTGCCCGGCGATACCCGAATGTTTTGGACATATTTGAATTTTTAAGGCCAATTCGACTTGCAACATACGCCAAAACGACGGATGCAGAATCGCCCAGGTTATGAAATGCATCTGACAATAAAGCTAGACTACCTGACAAAACACCACCAAAAAGTTCGACCACTGTGATTAAAGCATTTAAAACGGTCACAAGTAAGAAACGCATCCCACTCATTTTCGAATTCTTATGCATCTGTATCTCCCCCTCCGTGCTAATTATCAACTAAAATAAATCACTACGCAAGCCTTGGTCAGCTTCCAAACAACTTAGATTTCGAGGACGTTGATTCAAGTTACAAAAAAAGCCAGAAAATTCACTTTTCTAGCTTATACGTTCTTTATTTAATGATTTTAAAATTGCTGTTCACAGACGCCGTAATCACGGGATGTTTCTGTAAATAGTCGGCAATTAACTCTGACATAGCCTCCGTATTTTCACGAATTATCTTACCTTCAGAAAACATAGGATAGTGTCCACCACCAACCGCTCGATATTTATTAAGCACAATTTCGAACGAATCATTTGGCGCAATCACATGTCCCTTGTTCATCAGCCGAACCACACGTTTGCCAACTGGCTTTGAAATGTCTAATGTGTAATCAATGCCTTCGTACATATCGTAATTGTAATGACGTTTTTTGGGTGATAAATAGCGGGGATTCACAATTAATTTACCCTGTTGATTAATCATGAAATACTTGGCACTCACTTCCAGAGCTGCCCGCAGATCCGCGCCCGAAACTCGTAAAACAGCTAGAGAATTCGGATAAACATAATTGGTAACTACCTCACGCATGGTGATTTGTTCATCAAAACCAGTCGCTTCATTGTTAAAGAGCGCGGTAGCGGAAATAGAAGTCCCTGTGGCCGCCATTTGCACCTTTTGGATAAATTCAATAAACGCCGATTCCTCAACTCTAGCTTTAAAAGGATCCGTAATCTTCATATCTCCTTGAACTTTTCCCAATGGTTGATCCAACCATGACTGTGTATCGGACTCTACATCCGTCATGATTGCCTTTATTTTTTTATGTAATGGAGATTTTCCCGTTGAAATCAGTTCTGAACTGGCCCCAACGACCATATGCTTTTGCTGCGGATCGATCTTCAACGTAATTTTACCAACTGCTGCACCGCGATGCCCTGCTTGAACAACTGGGATACCAAACAACTTGGTTGCAATTAATCGATGCTGATGTGCAGAAACTAAGGCGTCAATGCCCTTAACTGTTTTCAACAATTCATAACCTACATTTTCGCCACGTAACGATTCCGTTTCTTGACCAGATTTTAAATCACGTTCAAAACCACCATGATACACAATAATAATGACATCAACTTTTTTTCTTAACTCTTCAACATAATGTCTGGCAGTTTTTAAAACTTTTTTAAATTGTAGTCCCTTAATATGAACTGGATCTTCCCAAAATGGAATATAAGCCGTCGTTAACCCCAGCACAGCGATGCGCACGCCTTGTTTATCAAAAATTCGATAAGCACCGTTCGCAATTGAATTTTTTTGCTGATCCAAAATATTCGCAGATAAAACTGGATAATCCGTGCTTTTAATCGCTTTTTTTAAATAATCCAATCCATAATTAAATTCGTGATTACCCAACACTCCCACATCATAACCAATGGCATTATAGGCCCTTAGCAAACGTTGTGGTGCAGGTGGCGTACTAAATTTAGCCAGGTATTCAGTCAGTGGGGATCCTTCCAAAACATCCCCCGCGTCAACAGTTAAAACGGGTCCTGTCGCATTTTTGCGTTCGTTTTCAATAACTTGCGCAGCCTTCAAGAGACCAAAGGGTAAGTTCAAATGACGTTTTACAAAATTGGTAGGATAGACAAATCCATGCACGTCACTCGTTGAAAGAATCGTTAAATTAAATGTCAAGATTTCACCTCCCACAAAACTTTTTGATACTGTCGATTTTACCACAATCCTATCTAATCGTGACGATTAATTACAACGTATTTGAATAGGTTGAAGGTTGAGTTGATAAATTATTCCTATTTTTTAATAAAAACGGCAAAATTACGCGTTTTTTTGATTGACCAATTTCTTGTAACTTTATATACTATGGGTACGTAAATATAGAAATGAGGTAACCCCAAGTGGTTTACAAAGTTGATTTCAAGGAAGTTTCCACCGTTGGATTAGAAAGCTCACCAGTTGCACCTGCTTTAGCGGGTTTACGTGCAAACGAAGCTCGATATTATTGGAATAAATATAAACACGTTTTTACCACCGTTCCCGCTAATGAAGATCCTGATACCCTTGTCTGGATTGAAAAAATTTTATCAGAACGAGACATGCACTTTGCTGCTACACCTTTAGAAGTCACCCATTTTGAAGTTGAAGGGATCAAAATGGCCTATGTTTTTTACGAAAATGGACTAGTCGTTAATGTCATGTACAGTATTGCTGATGACAGAAAACGAGCTGTGGGTTTTAAACTCTCTGAAGGTATGGATGTTCCTAAAAAATTTGAGGGCAAGTTCAAGTTTGCCCATCAAAAATCCAAACTGGCAGGCGTTATTCGTGGCTCATTCTTCGTCATTAAAGGCAACTACTAACGAAAAAATAGAGCAGGCAAAAACATAGTTTTTGCCTGCTCTTAAATTACAGATTTTTAATGTTGACTGTGTCTTCCCTCAGACCTAGGTTCTACAACCTTCGCTACAAAGTTATACAACAATTTATACAACCAGCGGGCAATTGCTAACCAAGCCACCGCTAAGAAGAATGCCCCAAATACATCAGAAGGATAATGTGCGCCAAGGTAAATTCGTGAATACATCACCAGAACAACCCAGATGATAAGCCCAATTTGACTCACCTTTTGAATGGTTGTCGAGCGGATTTGGCTGACAAAGAACCACAGGATAAAGAAAACAATGATGACAGCCCCAAAGGTATGACCACTTGGAAAACTATAACCACTTTCTGGAATAATTTGATTCCATCTTGGTCGGGCGCGTTGCACAATTTCTTTAAATATGTACGCAACGACGTCCCCTCCGCCAATCGTGGCTAACGTCCAAATAGCATCTACTCGCAAACGCATAAACCATAAAATAGCCGCAATGATCACCGCATAAACAATCGCAAATGACGGTTCTGCAATCTTGGAAACAAGTGTCATTAATGTTGTTTCAAATTCAGGTAACGAGTCTTGCACAATGCCAATGATACCCGTATCTAGTTTTAACAGTAAGGCAGAATTTGCCTTAATTGCCAACAACAATAAAACGAAAATTAATCCCGACATCCACGCGTATCTAGTCGAAATTGAGTTTTGATTTTTTAACATAATCTACTCCAAATTATTTATTTTGATTCCATTCTGCTTTGAACTCGTCTAAAAAATCCGTCAAAACAGTCGTTCTTTGATCCGCAATCTGCTTTGCGGCATCAGTATTCATTAACCCAGCCAATTTCAACAATTTTTCATAAAAGTGATTAATCACAGTTTCATTTTGGCGGTATTGTGCATGTGTCATTTTGTCTCGCGGAGCAATTTTGGGATCATACATCACGTGCCCGTGAGCACCACCATAATAAAATACCCGTCCAATTCCAATTGCGCCGATGGCATCCAAACGATCAGAATCTTGAACTATTTGACCCTCTAACTTCAACTTATAATGATGCTCAAGATTCTTAGAAAACGACATGTGGGTAATAATATCAAAAATGGCCTCAATTCGATCAGTCCTAACTTTTTGATCTTGTAAAAACTGCTTCACTTCCGCCTCAGCAGTCGCCTGATTGTCCACAATTTTTTCATCAATGACATCATGCAATTCTGAGCTTGCCAAAACGATAAACAAATCGGTTGCTTCAGTTTCGGAAGCCAACCGTTTGGCCATTTTGACGACCCGTTGAATGTGTGCATAATCATGTCCTGTTCTATCATCATTTAACTTAGAAAACACAAATTGGTCAATAGCTTCCAACGTTGCTTGTTCTTCGTTTGTCAAATTTTTCATTTCACCCCGCATACTCTACAACCTGTAATTTACGTACGACCGTTACTTTTACCTGTCCAGGATAGGTAACTTCTTGTTCAATTTGATCTTTCACATTTCCAGCAAGTTTTTCGATACTCTTATCAGAAGTTTGATTAGGTTTGACGATCACTCGTAATTCCCGTCCTGCTTGAATAGCATAGCTTTCCTGTACGCCAGGATATTTATTTGCAATGCCCTCTAAACTAGAAATTCGTTGCAAATAATCAGCAGCAGATTCACTACGAGCACCCTGACGAGATCCAGAAATTGCATCGGCAGCAGCTACTAAATCAGAAATCACATATTTAGCTTCGACATCCCCATGATGAGAGGCAATGGCATTAATCACAACGGGATCTTCGTGGTATTTGGTAGCGAGTTCTACCCCTAATTCCACATGGGTAGCTTCCACATCCCGGTCAATTGATTTACCAATATCATGTAAGAGACCCGCACGTTTAGCCAAATCCACATCTTCACCCAATTCTGCAGCAAACACGCCTGCTAGATTAGCAGCTTCAATAGAATGATCCAAAATATTCTGGCCATAACTCGTTCGGAAATGCATTCGACCAATAAATTTGATCAAATCTGGATGAATATTTTTAATGTTTAATTCATTAATTGCTTGTTCGCCAAACCCGCGGATCAGCTCATCCACGGTTCGAACGGTTTGGTTCACAATTTGTTCCACAATGTCTGGATTAATGCGGTTAGCTTGAATAATCTGGGTCATTGCCCGTTTTGCAATTTCACGACGTAAAGGATCATATCCGTCTAAAGTAATTAACCGTTGTTGATCATCAATATTGATATCAATTCCGGTTAACGCCTCTAAAGCTCGCACATTTTGACCAGCATTCCCGATGATTTTGCCTAACGCCTCATTGGACGGCACATCCATCGTTCGGTTGGATGGAAAAATATGCGAACGAATACCACTGTGCTCAATTGCATGGGCAATTAAATTTTTAGCTTCTTTTTCACTACTGCTTTGATACTCAGCCTCCGCATTGCGAACTGTGCGTTTGCCTTCTTCTTTCAGATCACGTTTTGTTTCGTCCAAAATGTAATCTTGCGCCTTATCGTGACTCATTTCCGCAACATCCTGCAAAGTATCTTCACGTTTTGTGATTAGCTCTGCTGCTTGTGCGCGGACATCCTTTAATTCTTGACGATTCTCTTTAACAGTTTCTTGCTTACTCTTAAATGTATCAAACCGTCGATTTAAAAGATCTTCTTTTTCTTTTAAAACCTGGTCACGTTGATCAAGCCAATTTGACTTGCGTTCATTGTCTTGGACGTCAGTCGTAATTTCTTGGTCAATTGATTCTTGGTAAGCAAGCGTTTCTCGTTTGCCCTTATTTAAGGCTCGTTTTGCTTCGACTTTCCCCGCTTTTTCGGCATCATTCAGAATTTGTTGCGCCTGTTCGTGAGCCAAGCGTAACTGTCGTTGGTGTTCAACTTTTCGAATTTCAAAACCAATTGCAATGGCAATCACTAAAGCAACTATACTCACAACAAACATCTGAAATCCCTCCTTTTAATTATCGTTAAATTCATACCTATCATTATATCACAATGTTTTTACCCGCCACTTTGATTTTTCGTTAACGTTTTAATAAATTATCAGACTTATTGTAGCCAAAACAAAAAGCACCTTTCAAGAACCTGCTCAACTTGAAAAGTGCCTGGGGATAGATCTAAACGCCAATCTAAAAACTTAAAGTTTCAAGGTACATATTGTTTCAATTACGATTCCTTATGCTTTCTAGGATTCAGTAGGAAGCATAGTCAAAGCGTATTTGTACGCGTCTAATTAAAAAATCTTTCACAAAACTTTTTTCTTAAAAACGTTGCAACATGATAAGCATCGGCCCATCCAAAAAATCGACCGATATTGCAGGTATTGCTTGGCACTTAGATCGAACCCTACCCCAGTCAACAGCGTATCATCTTTAAAACCAACTCACAAGTAAAAAGCCATAAGTTAACGAATCTTTTTCATTTGATCCGGATACCATTGATGATAAAGACGATCAATAATCTTCATGGTTGCTAAGGTAACGGTAGGACACATCACATCACTTGACTGTTCTCCTTGCAAAATTTGCTCAGAAACATGGTTGAATTCATATACGAACTCACTATTTTGAGGATGTGTTATTTGTTGAATCTTTTTACCAACCTTTAGTTCATAGGAGTCAGTTTTCCAGTAATTTGGTACCATCAACGATCCCTCGGTTCCCCAAAAAGTCATTTGACTAGGCACTTGTTCACTTAGCGTTGTCATGAAAATACTAGCCAATTGACCCGAACCCAACTTGAGGTTCAGCTGCGTTTGATCATCTGCCTGTACACCTACTCGACTAACCTGGCCTTGATAATCCGTAATCTCAGTTTGTAAAACTAATTGCAGATATTCCAAACTATATGATGCGCTTCCGTAAAAGGCACCACCGCCTACCGTTACATCATGAAACCACGGAATTTTTTCTATCCCAGGGTGTGATTCTTGAACGGTAATGGCGCAAATTTTACCAATAGCCTGTTTATTTAGTAATTGGTCGCGTACCTGTAACGTAATTGGCAAAAAGGCAGCCTTTTGACCCTCCATTAGAAAACACCCTTGTTTTTTAGCCAGCGCAAAAAGCTCTTTTGCCTGCACATAAGTTAGCGTAAATGGTTTTTCCAGCAACACGTTTTTATGGTGTTGTAAAGCTAATTTGGCACCGGAATAATGGCCTGCGTTCCATAATGGCACATAAATAACATCCACATTGTCATCTTCGCAAAGTTCTACATAGCTACCATATGCTTGTGGAATGTTGAATTGATCTGCAGCCTGTTTCGCCTTTGCCAAACTCCGTGCAGCAATCGCAACCACTTCACTATTGGGCGATTCATGAATGCCTGCCACAATCCGTGGCACAATGGAAGCTGCCCCCATAATGCCATACCGAACAACTTTTTGATTCATCTAGATTGCCTCAAAGATTAGTCTTTTTTATCTTCTGACTCGTTGCCTTCATCAATCATGCGCCATTCACCTTCGCCAGCTTTGGAAATATCATTCACAAAACCAGTGACCATCTGTGCCCGATCCATATCTTTTTCTGCCAACACGTTCAAGCCTTTACCAGTTGTCATTGGTAAACCAAGTTCAAACTGTTCGGTTTGCATTTTTCCTTCCGCAAAAGCCACAACCCAGTCTTTTGTATCAATTTGGGTGTATAAGAAGAATAGAGAATAATCGTCTGCTAAATAAGCTGGAACTGCCCAAACATTTTCACCAACTTCTTGCATGTCGTTGCCATTGAAATTATATTCACTGGCATTTTTCTTAGAAATACCGTGATTCAAAACCATTAACATTTGTTCAAATTTTTTGTCGCCTAAAGCTAATTCAACTTCTTGGTACTCATCATTATCTTTACTCAATTTGTTTACCTCATTTTTAATTTTATTGTCTTCCTTGATTTTATAATAAAACCGGCGTAAAAGATACCAAGAGACTTACAAAGACCAGAAAGAATTACGTACT
>NZ_BJWE01000041.1 GCF_007990205.1 Pediococcus parvulus
AAAACCTTCCAAAGCATCATCCGGAGACAAAATACCTATTAACATTAAAAAAGCAAGTGCACATAAAATGATGGCGTTCGGTGTGGTAATTTCCATAGCCATTAGCACAAAAGTAACAGCTAACGTTATTAGCACAATCGCAATTTGCAAAGTCGTGTCATATCACTCCATTTCTAAAACTTATTAGAAGAAAATTGAATTTGGAAATTCTCAAACACAAAGTTGTCCTTTACTAATTAAATGATTTTAAAATCGGCTTTTTGTGAGAAATATCTTTTCATTTCAAACGTCAGTTACTTTTAACGTTGAAGAAAATTGTAATATATACTTATGAACTAACGTGGGAGATAAATTGAGGATTTAACACGAAGTTTCGTCAAATTTGAATACTTCGTGAATTGCTAATGATAATTATTAGCAATTTGCGAGCAAAAAGATGCGATCAAAGTCAAAACTGACTTTGATCGCATCTTTAACAACATCTATTATTCACTTTTTTTATTCCACTTCGAATTCATTTAAATAAACACTAAATGGTTGTAATGCTTCGGCTTCATAACGTCGCTTGAAATCAGCAATTTCTTGTGCAGAGTTTGTTGCCGGATCTAATTGTAATTTTTCTGCTGGTAAAGGTCGATTATTACGAATTTTCACATCAATTATAACTGGGCCTTCAACTTTAATTGCCGTATCAAAGGCCGCGACCAATTCTTCATGAGTACAAGCTGTAATACCTAAGGCGCCCATTCCTTGTGCAATCATTGCATAATCTGCACCCTGCAAGTCAACGCCAAAGAATTTTTGCTTTTCATCTTCTTGTTCATCTTTAATAAAATCAAAGCTTTCATTTGAAAAAACAACGTTAATGATGTGTAGTTTTTCCTTCACTTGAGTTAAAACATCTTGCATCACCATTGAAAACGCACCGTCACCCGTCAAATTGAAGACTTGCCGATCAGGATAAGTCAGCTTTCCTGCAATTGCAGCACCCACACCGTATCCCATCGTAGCAAACAGGGCAGAAGTGGTAAATTTTTGTTTTGGATTCATATTCAAGAATCGCAAACTGTTCATCGTCACATCACCCACATCAATCGCAAACACATCATTACCAGTGGCCACACGATTAATTTGTTTGAAAACTGAACCTACTTCCAAAGGCTCTGTTTTTTTATCAGCTAATTGTTGGAGATAGGCACGCCAATTCTTCATATTAGCCACACAAGCCTCATAAAAAGGCCGATGTGCCACTTCTTTACTTTGCGCGACTAATTGGACCATTGTTTGTTTGGCATCGCTGAGCAACGGTACATCCACATCATGTCGCTTACCAATTTTGGCAGAATCAATGTCGACTTGAATAAATTTTGCTTCTGGTTTAAACAGATCCTTCGTCCGCCCGAACGGAAAATCAGCACCGATCATCATAATGAGGTCTGCTTGCTCCAAAGTTTCATTACCAGGCTTAGTCGAAACCCGGTAAGCCGATCCCATGTTACCTTCAAAATCATCCGGAATAATTCCCTTTGAAATTGACGACATCACAACTGGTAGTTTGAGATGTTTTGCCAAAGCAATCAATTCATCGGTTGCGCCTTTAACTCCGATTCCCGCAAAAATCACGGGTCGGTTCGCTGTTGAAATTAGATCAATCGCCTTTTTCACCATTTGACTATCCGGAGCTGGTAAAACTGGTTGCACATAACTATGTCCAGATGACCAAAACTCGCTTGGAATTTCTTTGGTTCCCAAGTCATTAGGAATCGTGACTACTGCCACGCCATTTTCTTTATATGCCCGCCGAATTGCTTCGTCCACCACATGTGGCAAGCTTTCCGCCGTCATGACTGTTCGGTTATAAACAGAAACATCCGCAAACATTGGATTTTCATTCATTTCTTGGAAAGAATCCCAGTTCATGTCAGCAGTCCTAACCTGCCCAATTAGTGCCAATACTGGCACATGATCCATTTGGGCATCATACAAACCATTAAATAAATGCGTGGCACCAGGACCAGCTGATCCGAAACAAACGCCTAACTTTCCAGTTAATTTTGCATGGGCTGTGGCAGCGAACGCACCAATTTCTTCATGACGAACCTGAATATAAGCAATCTTATCCTTTTCGACTCGTAACGCATCCATCGTACTATTAATTGATCCGCCTGGAATGCCGTAAACCTGCTGAACATCCCAGTCTTCGAGTACTTTCATCATCGCAATACCAGCATTAATTGTTTCACCCATTATTAATCCTTCTTTCTAGTTTTGATTTATTGTCGTTATAACTGCATACCTATGGGTGTAGTATCTCATGAAGTAAATACGCGTGTAAAAGAAAACGCTCTCATTAGTTTATACAAAAAATGAGACCACAACAAAACCTATGTCTTCGTTGCGATCTCGTTCATATTTCCAAAATGTTATTTTTAAACCGTAAAAAAAAGCAGATTCTGAGCCTAGTCACAACTATGCTCAGAATCCGACCGTCTTTTTTCACTTTCATTTTTCTAGTTATTATAGAGTTTGAAAAATTAACCAAACGTTTAAAATAACTAGGACAATTGCAGCAACCCAAGCACAGACATTGACCCATGTTCGGTTGGCAAACTCACCCATCAGTTTCTTGCTACCCGTAAAAATAATTAGTGGGATCATTGCAAACGGTAATGCCACACTCAAAAATACCTGTGAGAACGTCAGTAAGTTTTCAATTTGTGATTCATTTCCGTGATAGTAAATGGCAAATCCTAAAACAGGAATAATGGCCAGCAACCGGGTTAACAAACGCTGTGCCCATAACGGCATCCGCAACCGAATGAAACCTTCCATGATAATCTGTCCAGACAAGGTTCCAGTAATAGTGGAGCTTTGACCAGATGATAACAAGGCAACCGCAAACAGCATACTCAGTACCGGACTTGCGACCGCACCAACAATTTTTGAATTACCTAAAGCGTTGTATAAGTCGACGAAACGGCCTAAGTCTGAATTGGTACCAAAGAACAATGCAGCTCCTAAAATCAAAAGTAAACAGTTGACGACAAAAGCCATCGTTAATTGCATATTGGAATCAGCGACTGTGTACCGAATTGCACTGCTCACACTCTTCCGATCATTACGATCAAAATTACGTGTTTGAGAAATGGATGAACCCAAGTACAAATTATGAGGCATAACCGTGGCACCCACAATTCCTAAGCCAATATACAACATTGATTTGTTCGCAATAATATCTTTTCCGGGAACAAATCCACGCAGAATTTCTGGTACATTTGGTTGTGCCAAAATAACTTCATACAAGAAAACAAAGAGAATTACAGCAACCAGTGTCGCTACGATTGCTTCAATTTTTCGAAATCCTAGTTTCATTAACAGCAATAGCAGCAAAACATCAAATGCTGTAATGATAATACCGACAATCAGTGGGAACCCAAACAGCAGCTCCAACGCAATCCCTGATCCAATAATTTCCGCAATATCGGTAGCCATAATGGCTAGTTCTGTGATAATAAATAGAATGATACCACCGAGTTTGGAAGTCTTTTCTCGGGTAAGTTGCGCTAAATCACGACCAGTTACAATTCCCAGCCGAGCAGCCATTGCTTGTAACAGCATCGCGATTAAACTTGAAATCAAGATGACACTAATTAACCGGTATTTAAACTGAGCTCCACCAGAAATTGAAGTAATCCAGTTACCTGGGTCCATATATCCTACTGAAACTAAAACTCCAGGTCCTAAGTACGCCAAAAATGTTTTTAGAACTCCTGCATTTTGCGGAACTTCGACACTTCCGTTAATTTCATCTAAAGATTTACTCGCGCCACCAGTAGATGAGATCATGTGGTGTGTTTTGTGACCTGTTGTTGAATCCTTTTGTACCGAACTCCCCTGTACTGCTTGTGACTGTCCGTCACCATTTTGGATCTTTACTTCTTTAATATTGTCTTGGTTGTCTTTCTTTGCCATGGCATTTCCTCTTTTCTAACATTCTCAAAATCCAATCTCTGAATTATCGAACTACGATTACGGAAACGTGTGCCCGTTTTGCAATTCTTAATCCTACCGCTCCTGGTACACGGTGGCTTGCATCCTCTGTATCAGATCCGCAAACAATCAAATCCGGTTTAAACTTTGGAATAACTCTTTCTAATATAACATCATCTACATCACCAGCACCAACAGTTAATCCAGTCACATGCTCAGCACCCAGTTTTTCGGCAATCGTCATATAATCTTCAACCGTTTGGCGAACATCATCTTCCTTTTTGTCGATCTTACCTGGTGTCATCACATCAAAAATGCTTACATCATCGTCTTCTAAAACGGAGACAATACATAATTCAATCTGATAATCATGTGCCATTGTCGCTGCATAACGAAATGCCCGGATCGAAGAATTTGGATCATCAGCATCCACAGTCAATAACACGCGACGGAAAACAAGTGGTTGACTCAATTCACTAGCTTGCATAACAAACCTCCTCATTTTTGGTTTCATTAGTGTTTTTAAATCACCATATTCAACCTGTATTCAGATGGCTTCAGTTTTTTACCACCTAAATGATATTAACACTTAAAACAATAGATTTCCATGAAGGTAGTATGAAATCATGGACACCATTTAGTATAATTCCATAATAGGAAGGATTGTGTTTTTATGACCAAGAAAAAATACTCAGTAGATTTTGAAGTGCCCCGTAATTGTTAGACATAAATCTGACAGTTGTGAGGCGCTTCATTTTATTTTCCAAACCTTTTAAGTTTTGATAGCCAAAACGTGTTAAAGAGAGCAACTTCCTCCGCTTGCCAGTTCTTGCGGTCTGAACTTCGGCCACAAGAATGGACATCATCCGAAACATAAAAGATTATTAGCGTTATTTGCTAATAATCCTCTTTAATGTGGAGTAGTGCCAGTTGTGCTTTCTATCTTTATAGCCGAAACGTGTTAAAAAAGGCAGCTTCTTCCGCTTAGCTACGGAAAAGCAACGATTCCAAGTACGAATCATTGCTCTTCCTAGGCTAATGCTCAGAAGCTATTCGCCTTTTTGAACACTCTTTTTATTTTCTTCTTCTCCGCCGACTTCTTGTCTCAGGCTCCGACACATCTTCTTCATCTTCCGACACTTGTGGATGCCGACTTGCCCGCGTTGGCCGTTCTTCTTGCTTCGTTACTTCTTGGTCAGCAGTTACCTTACTATGCTGGGACAAATACACAATTGCACCCAAAATTAAGATTGCTGGCACCAAAATTGCCGAATCCTGCAACCACGGCACAAAAATGCCCGAAACAAATGCGCCAACCATAAAACTGCCCACCACAATACCAGTATCAGCAGCCTTTTGTTTTGCAACCACATCATGGCGTATATAGCCAGTGTACAAATTTTCTGCAGCCGTTCGAATATTTCCCGTCATCATCAAAGAAGTGAACGGCCCATCTTGTAACTTTCGAAACTCCTGTAATTGAGCTGCCGCCGTAATGGCTAGCAACATCACGGTAATCACATCTGGTGCATTACTACTGATCATGGCCACCAAAACCATCAAAGCAAACTCATAGATTAAAACAAAGTAGGCCCGTTTTAAATAGTTTCGCTTAAAGTAATGCTGGACGTGCCGAATAAATACGGTACCCAGTCCAAATGCAATAATCGCAATTAAATAGTAACCGAATTTTGCAAAATGACCCTTACTCAAACTGACTCCCATCAAAATTAGGTTTCCAGTTTGGAGTCCGGCAAACACACCGCCATGTTCTAAATATGTGTATGCATCTAAGCCTCCAGCAATTGCTGCTAAAAAGGCGCCGAAATATAGTTGCTGGTAGGCAGGATAAGCTTGTCTCCTCAAAAAAATGGTCCCCTTTCTCTCTTATGTTTAAACTTTTGAATCCATGAAAATTGATCAACACATTTTAGTGTAGCATGAACCGCGTTCAGACTAAAATAATTATTTAAGACGTTAATTATTCTTTAAAAATTGTATAATTGAATGAAACCGTTTTATAACCACTAAATATCGAAATGAGGCTCAGTCATGCACAAAAAATACACTTGGCGAACAGCCGAAAAAACAATTTATCCAATCAAAAAAGCACCTTCAATTGCCACCCTACCAACACAAACCTTCATCACAATTTCTGGTTCCGGAAATCCAAATAGTGACGCATTTGGCAGAAAAATTGCCGCTTTATATGCCGTTAGCTACGCAATTAGAATGGCACAAAAAAAGGCATCCACTTTCCTGGCTCCTTTGAATATACCGTTTATCCCTTGGAAGGCTTTTGGACGTTACCAGAAAATTATCACAGTAACGAGTTAAATAAAAATCAGCTGGTTTATCAAATTATGATTAAACAACCTAACTTCGTCACACCAGCTGTTTTTGACCAAGTGCTAAATTTGGCAAAACCCAAAATTAATTCCGAGCTATTTAGTCAACTTTCTTTAGAAACTAAACAAGAAAAGACAGTTGGGATGATCTTACACGTTGGCTCTTTTGATGACGAACCTGCTAGTTTTGCGAAGCTGGCACAGTTTTTGGATGAGCAAGGTTACAAGCGCACTAGTAAAGCTCATAAAGAGATTTATCTTTCTGATTTTAGAAAAGTAATTGAGGATAAACGTAAAACGATTCTACGAGTATCTATAACGAAAAAATAAAAAAGTGAAACAAAACTCGTCTCACTTTTATCGTCATTTAAACGATTTAAGAACCATCCTATAAAATTTCATCACTAATTTTTTGGAACGCAAACTCACAGCAGGCTTCACGAAATTCGTTTCGTTCGAGTTCAGGTTGATGTAAGTCATATGCATCAGTCTGGCCTTGAAAACTAACCCCAATCCAGGCAGTTCCAGCCTTTTCGCCCTCAAGTCCAGTTGGCCCTGCTGCTCCCGTAAATGAAACGGCAAGATCAGTATTGAGGGCTTTTTGCGCACCCTGTGCCATAGCAACAGCCACTTCAAAACTAACAACACCATACTGTTGAATAAGCGATGCCGGCACATTTAAAAGTTGTGTTTTAACTGCATCTGAATAGGTCACAAATCCACCTGTAAAAATATCAGAGCTCCCCGGAACGGATGTGATTTCTGATTGAAATAATCCGCCAGTTAGGCTTTCTGCTGCAGTAATTGAAATATTTTTTTCGATTAAACTTTTTACCACATAATTAACTAATTTAGCGTTCATGAATGATCATCCCTTCAAGTCCTTTTGATTTCAGTTTACCTTTCTGCTCCAGAATTACCACTATAAAATCAAAAAAACGTTGTCATCCAACATCAGGAAAGGCAACGTTTTTAAATGATTACTTTTTAATTCGAATATTTTCTTCATGTATCGCCTGCACAACCGGATGTTTCGCAAAATAATCGCTAATCAATTCGGTCATATCAATTTGAACTTCACGCACAATTTTACTCGCGGCAAACATCTGATAATCACCGCCACCAATTCCACGATATTGGTTTAACGTCACTTCCAGTTTCTGATCATCGTGCACCGGTTTGCCATGATAACTCAACGCAATTACCCGCTGATTTTCCGGTTTGGTTAAATCAAACGCATAATTAATGCCGCTATAGATATCGTAATTATACAATTGTAGCTTGGGTTCCCGGAACTTAGCTGAAACTGCGACCTGACCTTTTGAATCAACCATGAAGAAACTTGCACACCGTTCCAACGCTCGTTTTAAATCGGTACCCGTAACTTTCAAAACAACCAGCGTATTTGGATAAACATAGCTATTCACGATATTACGCATCGTGACGGTCGGATCATAGCCCAACACTTCATCATTAAACAAAGCGGTTGCTGATAAATCAGTATGGGTTGCTGCCATTTGAACCTGATTAATAAAACTCAAGTAAGGATGACCATGCAGACGAGCCGTCATAGGATCCGTAATTTTCATATTACCGATAACTTCTCCCATTGGCGCATCAAGCCAATCTTCAACGTCGTCTTGTAAATCAGAAGTTAGGTTTTCAAACTTTGCGGCTGGTTGCACATCGGCCACAAAAATTAGATGGGCATCTTGTGTTTGAACCTGGTGCTGAGCATTCAAATTCAATTCAATTGCTCCAACAAATTTACCTTTTTCGCCTGGTTGGGTTGTCGGCACACCCTGGCAAATGGTGGCGATTTCTCGATGTTGGTGACCTGTCACTAATGCATCAATTCCGGCCACTTCTTTCAATAATTGGTAGCCCTCGTTTTCTCCTGTAAGCCGTTCACTAGGTTTACCAGTTTCCAAATCACACTCAAAGCCACCATGATAGGCCACAATCACGATATCGACTTGTTCTCGCAATATGGGAACCCATTTTTTGGCAGCCTTAATTGCTGATTCAAAACACCAACCTGCAATGTGATCCGCTTGCTCCCAATGAGGAATATATTGCGTTGTTAATCCTAAAATACCTACTTTTAATCCGTGATGTTCCAGAATTTTATACGGGGCATCAATGACGCCATCGCCGGGATTCTCTTTCAAATTAGCAGCCAAAATGGGATAACGACGCCCAGTTTCACACTGCTGTAGATACGCCATGCCATAATTGAATTCATGATTCCCCAAAATACCTGCGTCGTAACCCACTGCATTCGTCAGTCGGGTATAGATAGACCGCCATTTAGCCTGCTTTTTTGCAGTGAAATAGGTTAACGGTGAGCCTTGAATAAAGTCGCCATTTTCAATGGTGATCACCCATTCGTCAGCCGCGGCTTGTTGTTTAATTTGCTCAATTTTAGTCGCTACTTTTAAAAAACCATATTCTTCATGATCGGTGCGCTGACTATAGTTTGTAGGATAGAGGTAGCCATGTACATCACTTGTTGATAAAATTGTGAGTTTCATTGCCTACACCAGCCGTTTCCGAAGCGTTCCTGAAATAAAATCGATCAAGGTGACCGTAATGATAATACCCAGTAAAATAATCCCCACTCGTGACCAAGTCCGCGTTTGGATGGCGAAAAGAAGTGGTGTGCCAATTCCACCAGCCCCAACCATCCCTAAAATAGAAGCTGATCGTACCGCAATTTCAAATCGGTACAAAGTGTATGATAAAAACTCTGGTAAAACCGTTGGCAAAGTTGCAAATACCAATGTCTGTGAACGATTGCCACCGCTACTCATGAGGGCTTCACTAGGTCCAAAATCCATATTTTCAATCGATTCACTAAACAGCTTTCCTAACATCCCAATAGAGTGAATGCTAACGGCCAAAACACCAGCAAACGACCCCGGCCCAACTGCTTTAATAAACATGATAGCCAAGACGATTTCGGGAAAAGTCCGAATCAAAGTCAGGACTAGTTTGCCTGAAGTTGACCGAATGTGAAACCGTGGCTTACCTGTCCGAGCCGCCCAAAAAGCAAACGGCACACTCAAGATGGCCGAAATAAAAGTCCCTAAAAACGCCATTGCAATAGTTTGCAAAATCAGGCTTACCAGATCTTCGCCACTGCCATCATAGACGTACTTCCAATCTGGATGAAAAATCCCATAGGCAATTGAACGGGAAACTTCACCCGCAGAATCTTTAATCCCAGTAAATTGCACACCAGTAATACCCCAAATATAAATCACGGCAATGATCACCAACCAAAACAACCATTTATACCGTTTAGACCGCAACGATGTCTGACTCACTGTTAGTTGTTTCATAGTAATCGCTCCCTCAACGTATTGCTGACGCCATCAATAATTAGAACCACAACTAAGATTCCTAAAATAATGATCGCCGTTTGGCCATAAGCAAACTGATCTAAGGATCGTTGTAGATACACCCCAATCCCGCCGGCACCTAAGTAACCAAGGACGGTTGAAGCCCGCACATTAATTTCAAACGTATACAAGAAATAACTTACAAAATAGTTAAATACTTGAGGAATGACTGCAAACACAACCAACTGTGTTTTGTTGGCACCCGCCGCCTGTAGTGCTTCTAAGGGTCCCTCATCAATCGTTTCAATTGCTTCATAAAATAGTTTGGAAATCATCCCAAAGGAGAAGATGGCTAGTGTAAACACACCGGCAACGGGACCAATTCCGACAATGGCCACAAACAATGCAGCCAACATCAAATCCGGTAACGTCCGTACTAAATTTAAAATAAACCGAATAATGCCACGGAGAAATTTATTTTTCACGATGTTCCGGGCTGCTAAAACCGAAAATGGAATGGCAACTAGGGTTCCCACTGTGGTCCCGATCAACGCCATTTGGATGGTTTCTAAGATGGGTTGCACCACCAAACTTGTGTACTGCCAATCTGGTTTAGCCATTTGCTGCAAAAGCACAACGAACTGACCAAAATTTGCAAAAAACATGACAAAGTCAACGCCAGTCATCTTTGCGGTGCCAATAACTAATAGAACAAATAGCGTCAGCCAAGCAATCGTTTTAACATGATACTTCTGCGCAAAGGTTCGCGTTGGGACAATATTCATGCTTGCACCTCGCTTTTCTTTACAATACTGACAGGTTGATAAATGGCCTCCAAATCTTTTTCGGTCACTTTGCTGATGGGTTCGTCGTAAACAAGCTCACCATCACGCAACCCGATAATACGATCAGCAAAGCGCTGAGCCAAAGACACCGAATGCAAATTCACAATTACAGTAATATGAAACTCCTCATTTAATCGTTTTAAATCATCCATCACAGATTCAGTCGTCAGCGGATCCAACGAGGCAATTGGTTCATCTGCCAAAACAATTTTAGGATCCTGCATAAACGCCCGGGCAATCGCAACCCGTTGTTGTTGACCACCCGATAATTCATCCGCCCGACTATACAGTTTTTCACCAAGACCCACTCGCTGCAAAGCTTCAATTGCTTTTTGTTTATCGTCTTTTGAAAATAACCCCAACGTGCTCTTCCAAGTGGAATAATATCCCACTCTTCCCGATAAAACGTTGCGTTGCACACTAGAACGTTTAACTAAATTAAAGTTTTGAAAAATCATGCCAATACTGCGCCGCAATCCCCGCAGCTCTTTGCCTTTTAGATGCACAATCGATTCACCATCTACCCTAATGTCACCTGTTGAAATATCATGCATTCGATTAATTGTGCGCATCAATGTACTTTTCCCGGCACCCGAAAGGCCCACGACGACGAGAAACTGGCCTTTAGGGATAGACAAGTTAATATCTTTCAAACCCAAGGTACCGTTCTGATAAGTTTTAGAAACATGTTTAAACTCGATTATTGGTTCGTCTGTCATATTCAGGATTCCTTTCGTTTATCCAAACTTGCAAGAAAAGGGAGTACGCTCGTGGCGTCCCCCTTTCCCAAACTGAACTGTCTTTGAAGACTATTTATTTAATTTCTTAGCTGTCTTGTCATATGACCGAATTGCGTTGTAGTCGCTATTCTTGGCAGTGACGTAGTTTTCATGTGAATAAACTGATGAAATGATCGCGTGGCCTTTCTTGGTCTTGGCAATTGCCTTAAAGGCTTTAGAAATTTTTTTATCCCACTTGCTACTCATATCACCACGAACAGTAATCGTATCGTTTGAAATACCCTTCGTTGTATAGATTGGCACAACCTTTTTCATGACATCTTTAGCATCTTTTTCAACAAGTAAACGGGCGCCTTGGAAGACAAAGGCTGCATCTGCATCGCCATTATAAACGGCCATGACACCTTGATCATGTCCCTTAACCTGAACCGTTTTAATGTTGTTCTTATTAATATTGATACCGTGTCGATAAAGTTCAACCGCTGGATAAATCCAACCTGCAGAAGAAGTGGTATCTTGAACCGCAATCTTTTTACCCTTTAAATCCTTGATTGACTTAATGCCACTACCTTTGCGAACTAAAATCTGAGCTTTGTAAGTGTTGACCAACGTATTGGTAATCTGGTCATTAGGTTCCTTGTATCCGTAACGCTGAGCCTTCAACAAAACCTTTGCGTTATATTGTTTATGAGCCAAAACATATGCATCTGGTGGCAAGAAACCAACATCAACCTTCTTAGAACCCATTGCTTCGACGATCGTATTGTAGTCTGTTGAAACGGAAACCTTAACTGGAATCCCGAGTTGTTTCTTTAACAAGCCTTCCAATGGTTTCGCCTTTGCTTCAATAGTGCTGGCATTTGAAGACGGAACAAACTGAACCGTCAACTTTTTCGGTGTATAGGATTTGCTGGCCGAACTACTTGAACTCTTCCCGCAAGCTCCCAAAACAAAAACAAGTGATAGTGCCCCAACAACTGTAGCCAATCGTTTAAACATTCGCATCAAAGTGTCTCCCCTTTTGATTGTATTTGACAAGTTCAGTGTATCTCATAAACCGAACAATTTCAATGATATTTGCAAAGATTGTTAAGTTTTTATCAAATCGAGCTGTTTACATAACTTTCAGTACCATTCATTTATTTGAAAGCCGAATGAAAACACACCGAGAGAGCCAAATTGATCAAATATCGCCATTTAGGGGGTAATTTGTCGTCAAAATCGGGACTACAATTTAATCAGATTCATCCGAAACCACTTATGGGTGTTGCTTTCATAGACAAAGCTTCTTCACTTATGGGGGTTGTAATGCCTGTTTCTAGGGCGCAAAAACGGAATGCCAAACAAGGCCGACCTATTTTTGCATAAAAAAGTCCCCTCAATCTAATTTGAGAGGAGGAATTATATTTATATCTCATTTGATTACAGTTTCCGAATCATATCAAGATGGGGAATACCAGTATCTAAATACACATCACTAGTCGCTTCGAATTCAAACGATTCGTAAAATTGCTGTAAATAAGCCTGGGCTTGAATTTTAATGGTCGTGATTTTAGGCATTTCCGCTTGAACCGCCTGAATACCAGCCGTTAAGAGTTGGCTGCCATACCCATGTTTTCGAAACTTTGGATCAATTACCACGCGGCCAATCCGGATTGCTGTGGGGTCAGTTTCTGGAATCAACCGCAAATAACCCACTAAATTTCCAGTATCATCATGCAATTGCAAATGTTTAGAAACTAAATCGGCTTCATCGACCTCTGGATAGGCACAATTCTGTTCCACCACAAAAACATCGGTACGCAATTTATAAATTTTAAAGAGTTCCATATTCGTTAATTCTGAAAAAGCTTTGACTGTAACTTTCATTTTATGCTCCTCTACCGTTGGCTAGCTTTCATTGAACTTCAGTATTTCCTGCAATTGAAGTTCATTTATCATATTCCGACAATACCTGTTTTAAAAAACGTTGATAGTTTTCGACAAAATCAGGTGGTCCAATTACCTTGATGTGGGAGCCGAATCCCGCCAAATAGCGGTAACCAAATTCATGATAGGGCACGGTAATTTCCGCATAATAGTGCTGATTATCAATTTCACTGAGAACCTTGGCGCCATAGCGTTCCACAAATTGGTCGCGAACCGTCGCATCTATTTTAACTTTAATTGGAATGTTTGGAAACGGAAAATAAGTTTTAGCCAGTTGCCGATTAGGCTTATACTTCCGTTGCGTAAATTTCGTAGACAACTGTTTTACATTCGTAATTCGCGAAATTTTATACGTTAGGAATGCCTGCTTTTCTAGAACATAACCTTGTAAATACCAACGCGTTTCCTTGGCCTGTAACTGATAAGGCTCCACCGTTTGCGTTATTTTACTACCGTCAACATCAATGTATGTAAATTTAACTAAATATTGTGACTTGATGGCGTGTTGAAGAGCATCCATCATTTCTGCTAACTCGCTACGCCCTGACCACTGCTGAAACGAGATCGAGACGGACTTTTGTGTGATTTCATGAGGAATCATGCTTCGGATTTTCTCGAGTGTCGCTTTAATGTCATCATTCAACATGAGACTTTGAAAACCATTTAACGCAATCAAAATATTTTCCAAATCTGTCACAGATAAAAGACGTTTATCGAACTTATAAGCTGGCATTAAGCCGTAGCCCCCATGACTGCCCCGCAACGCATAGACGGGAATGTTGGCCAGCGCCAGCGTATCCATATCTCGTAAAATGGTGCGTTTGGTCACTTTAAATAAATCTGCAAATTCCTGTGCAGAGATCACGTCGCGCTCTAACAACATCATAACTATCGCGATTAGTCGTTCAATTTTCATTTTATTTCCACCAATTTTCATTGATGACAGACACCTGTCACCTTTAATACAGTATACTATCGCTATATTAAAAAAGGAGATCTTTTAAATGACTTTTGAAATCATAAAATTACCGGAACAACTCTTTGCTGGAATCACAACGGTACTGCCCACGCCAGAATCTTTTGACGATATTTCGGCACTCAGTAAGGTGAAAGCTGAATATTTGGACAAATTCAAAAAAGATGCTGCAAAGTTAAGTGGCGGTGCACAAGATGATAATATCTATGGCATTAACTTTAATGATGCTAATCAAAACTATCTAGTTGGTGTCAAAGTTACCAAAGTTCCCGCTGGAACAGCAAGCTTCTCCACTCCAGCAACAACCTTTGCAAAATTCACGACCAAAGCTACCGACCGTCCCCAGATTGATCAATTCATCGGTGCTGCTTATGGCGAACTGTCGCAATCCGCTAAATATGGAATTGGTGGTAACTACAACGTAGAGATTGTGAACAATTTTGTGAAAGATGCCGATACGTTTACGTTGCTTTTGCCGGCGATGGAAAAATAAAGTGACCATAATGAAAAGCGCCCTTCAAATATAAGGGCGCTCTTTTCATATATTGATTTTGGCACTCTTAAGAATACGTTTTTTGCACAATTAAAAGTTCATAAATCTCTTATCTAGATCGATTCGACAATAAAAGTCCTGCAAGCACTACAGTCAATATGTTTGACAACACTTGCAAACCACTGTTTGAGTTTCCTGAAACGTTCAAAATTAAGGAGACGATAGACACCAGTATTGTAATTACGGCTAACCATTTAATTTTTTTACTCATAGCTCTTTCCCTCCTTTTATTAGTCACTTGTAAAACAAGTATTCATTAATAGTAATAGTTGCTTCCTTTGCTCTTAACTATATTGATTCGACACTCTTCTAAAACATTGGACGATCAGAGTGAATCATTCAACACGCTCTTAACTATATTGATTCGACACTCTTCTAAAACCGTCAACCAGCTCAACTGAATGATAACGTAGCTCTTAACTATATTGATTCGACACTCTTCTAAAACAGAATTTGGAAATGATTTCACTCACTGGAAGCTCTTAACTATATTGATTCGACACTCTTCTAAAACCGTCAACCAGCTCAACTGAATGATAACGTAGCTCTTAACTATATTGATTCGACACTCTTCTAAAACCTTAGATTGTGTTGCTTCTGTTTCAGTAAAGCTCTTAACTATATTGATTCGACACTCTTCTAAAACTAGTTCACGTTTGGACATTCAGCCGTCTGCGCTCTTAACTATATTGATTCGACACTCTTCTAAAACTTCAGATGAAATTTTTCCACCAATTGACGAGCTCTTAACTATATTGATTCGACACTCTTCTAAAACGGATACTACGGACGTTACAGAAGGAGGTGAGCTCTTAACTATATTGATTCGACACTCTTCTAAAACAACATTCACTTGTTTCTTGATTTCAGCTAAGCTCTTAACTATATTGATTCGACACTCTTCTAAAACTACAGCGTGGAGCTTAATATGTTTCGATGTGCTCTTAACTATATTGATTCGACACTCTTCTAAAACCCAGGTTGCACCAGATTTGGAAAATAATTCGCTCTTAACTATATTGATTCGACACTCTTCTAAAACCGCCTATCGGAGTGGCCAAATAATGCTCAAGCTCTTAACTATATTGATTCGACACTCTTCTAAAACTGACGTACCGAGAACACCAGCTCCCGCTTCGCTCTTAACTATATTGATTCGACACTCTTCTAAAACAGCGTAGCGGAGCATCATCTCCCCAAATATGCTCTTAACTATATTGATTCGACACTCTTCTAAAACAACGTTGGCATCAATACGATAGTACAGCGTGCTCTTAACTATATTGATTCGACACTCTTCTAAAACGCCTGATATGCTTGCAGGAAACCTGTAATTGCTCTTAACTATATTGATTCGACACTCTTCTAAAACTGCGCATAACGAGGTCTGTTATGTCATCAAGCTCTTAACTATATTGATTCGACACTCTTCTAAAACTAAGCAAAGACTTTGTTTCTTCTACGTCAGGCTCTTAACTATATTGATTCGACACTCTTCTAAAACGTACAAAGGTAAGATACTTACATTACCAGAGCTCTTAACTATATTGATTCGACACTCTTCTAAAACGGGCTTAGCTAGCATCGGATTAGCTTTTTCGCTCTTAACTATATTGATTCGACACTCTTCTAAAACTGCAGTTTGCCAATCTGTTCAGTTAGATAAGCTCTTAACTATATTGATTCGACACTCTTCTAAAACTGATTTCAGGCAATTGAAGTATTGCTGTCGGCTCTTAACTATATTGATTCGACACTCTTCTAAAACAAGCATTCATCTAACAGACAAG
>NZ_BJWE01000042.1 GCF_007990205.1 Pediococcus parvulus
CCCTCGATTGTCAACTCAAGTGCAACAAATGATGATTATTCAAATAATTGGTCTAGGTGATGCTAGAGATTGGGCAGAAGGGTGGCGGCACATTGATAGTCGAGCGAACGCCGCGGTCGTTGGTTGAGGGCATCCTGGAAGCCTTGAATGTCAGTGATGTCATAATCGTGGAGCGAGTGGCCTTTGGGTATGAACTCGCGGATAAGACCGTTGGCGTGTTCGTTGGTGCCGCGTTCCCATGGCGAGTATGGGTGGGCGTAGTAGACGTCGGTGCCAGTAACTTCGGAAAGTTTAGCGAACTCACTCCCATTGTCGAAGGTGACGGTCTTGAAATTGTCCGCACCATAGTCATTGAGGATTGACTGAAGGCCTCGTAAGCAGGTATCGGCGTGGTAGTTGGGGAGCTTGATGATGATTTCGAAACGCGTCACACGCTCGGTCATCGTCATCAACGCTGGTTCATCTTCGACGCGGGTGCCTTTGACCAAATCACCTTCCCAATGACCCACAACTTGGCGATTCTCAACTTCTGCGGGGCGCTCCTCGATGGACTGACCGTAGATGCGTTTGTTCGTCCGTACATGCTTACCGGTGTCATGCTTAACCCGGAGGCGTGGCTTCATCGGTAGGTCACCATTGCGTACCTCAAAAAGCCCTTTGTTGATGTCCCGGTAGACAGTGGGTGTCGATGGGCATGGCCGTTCCGGATGAGTCTGCTTGTAAGTGTGCACGAAGCTATCCACACTGTGGATTCGTGGCCGCGCTTGGAGCACCACCGCAAGCTCTGCGTAGAAATCTGGGCACTGATCAAAGCGCGTCCTTGGGCGACAAGCGGCGCGGTGCTTGTCGTAGACCGCAGCGCCGGTTTCAGCAAAGTAGCGCCGGTAGTGCTTGCCCGCGCCGCAGATTTGTTCAGTCGTGCCACGTTTGAGTTCACGGCTAACGGTGGATTTGTCACGATGAACCTGCTCAGCAATCTTAGTGACAGTGAAACCAGCCTGCTTAAGTGCCTGAATTTGCCCTCGTTCTTCTAAAGTGAGTTGTCGATAGTGCCTAGGTGTAGTAATCTGTGATTGGGTCATGATGATTCCTTTCTCATTTGCTTGGTCGCTTATAAGAATAGGTCATCATGGCCTTTTTGGTCTAGTCTATTGGCTGTTGCACTTCAAGTGTAAATCGGGGTCTTTATTATCAGCAACCTTTTGCAACTTTGGTTCTAATCTTTCTGCTAGATCAAATAAAGCTTCCATTCTCTGTGTGGTGGTTCCATCAGTTAAATTATTCATTCCAATCTTAATCTTCCAAAACATTAGGTCCGTAATATATGAACTTGATTGATCACTAGGATCAAAATAAACCCGGTTATTCTTTAAATCGTAGACCAAATAATTGTTTTTCCAATCTGGTATACCATTTTCATCCGAATCAATATCGTAATAATGATTATGTCCATATAAAACTTCACCAGTTTTATTAACTATATCTTCTGGTATTCCTTTAGTTTTAGGATCATTATCAGTTAAATAATTAAAGCGTCTTATACTATCATTATCAATCAATACTAAAATATATAATCTTTGCGGATTAGGCCCCGTTTCAATTTGATCATTGATATCTTCCAGTTTTTCATACTGTTGATTAGTAACTACTTCTTGATCTTCATATATATAATCCCCGACATTAGGACCACCTAGTCCTGCAGCTTGTATAACAGTTACTGAACTGGCACATCCTAGCAAAACCGCTATCCCCAAAAGAAAAGCCTTAATTTTCAACATAATTATCCCCCGAATCACTGTCTAACTGTCTAATTAAGACTTTAGCACTGTCATTCAACTAGTAAAGACAAAAAAACGGCTGTACGATAAATAGAGTTGATAGGCATTTTGCCATCAACTCTATTTTTGTATACCATTTATTAATAAAACTATTTTAGAACATCAAAAAGACACCATCCATACCTTTAGATGTTCTACCCTCTACAGCTTCACAATGAAAGGAATTTGAATGATGTCCCTAAGTAATAAGTCTATACGAAACGCTCTTGAAATGAAAGATGAGAATATTATCTTTACTGAAGACTCAAAATTTATGTTAGTTAATGGCATCAAGTTCTTAGTCTATTTTGCAATGCTAACTAAACAGATTGACCGTTGTCTTAACTGTGGCCTTGCAGGCCACTTAGTTAAGAATGGATTTAATAAAAATATGATAGTCGCTCCATCATTATCATTACGTCCAACGTATATAAGTCTGAAACGTCAAAAGTATAAATGTAAATCTTGTAACTCTATCTTTGTAGCCAAAACTAGTTATGTTTGGGAATATTGTCAAATCGCACAACCTGTTAGACAAAAGCTTTAGTAGGAGCCAAAGCCTGCGGATTAAAGGATTTATCCATTTTGATCTGAACAACATCAGGTTTATTTGTCATAAAAACACCTCATCATTCTTTATTGATGAGGTAATTTTACCGCTGAAATATACTCTTTTATAGACGGTCGGTTATTAGGTGCTTACGTTCAAAATGTCAAAATCGGTTAGTCAATTTGTGCCAAACAAGTTTGAAAAAATTTTCAAGCGTTGGTTTTTTCTCATTTTTAAACCCAGTTTGATACATTTTGTGATAAGAAACATTGCCTCCAGTTGTAGCTTCCTGTGAAGGTGTAGTTGATGGCAGCGGCTTCAGGTAGGCATCGATGCGTTTTACTGTATTTCCTTGATTATCGATTGCCGGCACTAAAATGACTAAGGGCTGCGGTTGGGTCGTCGAAGCAGCTACCGTTTTCCCGACGACATAAAAAGCTTTTAACTTTGCATTGGCCGGCAAATCAATCGTTGCGATCTGTTCAGTCGTACTTGCCGGTGTACTGGTGACCTGTCCGAAAAGTTCAAGCTGATCAGCATTTAACCGCTCGACCCGCTTTAACAGGACCGTTGCTAAAAATTCTCTTTGATCACTGCTTGAAAGTGAGACATCCTTGAAAGCTGAATCTTGCGCCAGTATTTTTTGCAGGTATAAAGTGGCATCATAGATTTTAAAAGTCGTCTTGGCAGCCAGTTCATCTTTTTGGTGCAAAACTAGCAATTGGGTCAAAGGATCAGCTACCACAGGAGTTGCCAAGCTCCAGGTACCTAAAATCAGCGAGCCAAAACCGAATATCAATAAACAAATTTGCCGCCATATTACCCGTGCTTTCATTGACCCACTCCTTTCATCTAATTTCTAATCTGATGCCTTTTCTTTATTTTTCGTTTACTCCACCAGTGCAGTAATAATACTAAGGCTAAGATAGCTACCGTGATAATCAAAGCCCACGCAAAAGGTGAAAGACTATTACGGACAATTTTTTCTTCATGATATGGGATACGATGACCCCGCACCAGTAATCGGTGAGTGTTGATAAACAGTGGGACACAAGTTACCAATGTAGCATAGTTTTTCCCTGCTGTCGCCTGCAAATATGGCAGCATTTTACTCGGTAAAACCGTTCGCATTTTATCAACTCGGTACGCTCTGATTTTACCATGAATCTTCAAATAAAATTTATCACCAACTTTTAGCCGTGGTAAATTAGTAAACAATTTAGCAATTGACAAACCACTGTGACCTAAAATTACTAAATTCTTACCTTTTCCATTACCAGCCAAATCACTGGCACCATTCAGTAATCCGGCACCATTGTCTAACGCCGTTTCACTGACTGTATCAAAAACTGGGAGTTGTAATTTAATCTTTGGAATTGCTAAAACTGCAACTGTATTTAGCTGACTCAAAGCAACATTAACTGTTGATTTACTTTTCCTTTGCTGCGTAAACGGATCAGCATCGGTAATCTTAGTTTGATGATCCTGCAGGTGATACAAATGTAGCAAATATTTTTTGGCTGACATTTTCCCTGTTTGCTGATCATAATTATCAATTGCCGCTTGCTGCCGCTGACTTAAAAGTTGATCAGAAATAAATGGATATGTTGCTACTCCAATCAATAAAACTACTAAAAGGCAATAGAAAAGATTACCAGTAAGTCCACGTTTTTTCCTGTCAGTTTTTTTAGCCATAATTATGCGTTAACTTTTCTTGCTTTGCGATATTCTTTAACTCCCAAGGTCGTGCCAATAACGATGACTAAAGCAATGATTAACATCAACCATTGACTACCGGTTGACAACAATCCTTTGGCATTATCATCAACCTCGATCGTCTTGCTATTACTACTTTCATCAACAGTAAATGATAAATCACTTGTTCGTAACTGATAACCAGTGGGAGCTTTAATTTCTTTCAAAGAATACTTTCCCTTTGCTAAACCTTCAACTGAGAAGGTGCCATCAGTTCCAGAAGTAAAGACAGTTGCATCATCTTGGGAGCTTACCCAATTTGAAGTACCATCACTTATCTGGTTCAAATACTCACCTTTACTATTCCTAACGACAAATTCAGCACCACTTAAAGCCGAATTACCAGTGCCAGTACCCAAAATACCTGCTGATTTCTTGATAAATTGAGCACCATAAGTGTAAACGGTTGCTTTACCGGTATTAGTATTTTTTCCTGTTCCATTATTCCAGTTCAAATTATAATTATTATCAATATCTGTAGCAACTTTAGCTGTTGTTGGATCAAGTGCCATACTATAACTAATCGTAACCACTTTGCCAGCCAGAGAAGAATTTAACAGCTGATTGCTGCTGTCTAAAAAGTCAATCTTATAAGTCTTATTATCAGTATCATAGGTTAAATTGTAATCAGTGCTATTAGTCAATGCTGTTTGTGTATCATCAACACTATCACCGTAAGTTAAAGTAAAAGCAGTATCTGAAGAATACTTCAAACCAGTTCCTGGTGTATCGAACCAGTTAAATTCGGTGTAATCACTAATATTATTTGGGACGGTGATCGTTGCTTGATATTTTACAGTAGCACCTTGATCAAATGAATTATCCGTTGAGGATCCATTAGTGACCGTTTTAGTTGAAGCTGGTTTTTGATAGTTGATATAAGTTTGGTCAGTTGGTGTGACATTGCCATCGCTATCAATTTTAAATGTTAACTTATTGTTTGCATCATTTAACGCATCTTTACCTAACAAATAGCCATCACCTGCTAAACCATCAGTTGAAACATCATCACTAGCTTCCTCAACAAAGTAGTATGAACCAACCGTTAAGTTAGTTGCTGTGATTTTACCATTATCATCCGTTGTCAGTTTAACCTCACTACCATCAGAATTGGTTACCTGAGTGCCTGAGCCTGGAGTACCCTTATAAAGCAAGAACTTAGCTCCTGCTAAAGCTGCAGCCGATTGTCCATTCTTTTCAGCTTGTTTAGTCAAAGTAAAGCTTAACGTTTGAATCTCATTTTTAGGATAAACGTTGACTGTACTCAAATATCCATCGCCAGTGCTATTAGTCATTGGTGTAACAACCACCATTGGCTGTGCAGTTGTTTTAATCAATTTGCTGGACTTTGTTTCAGCAATTAAATAAACATGATGATTTTGTGAGGATGAATAATTTGGCAAGCCACTAAAAGTTACCGTTCCATCAGGACCTACATCCTTTTGATTTGCCACTTTATTAGCATCAGTTTCATATGTTGAAGCATTCTTAACAATTTCCGAAATATCACCATTAGTCAGACCATCTGTTGAGTATTTACTTGAAACACCGCTGGTAATGTCATAAACCGTAAAACCTACATCACCATATTTAGATGGATCATAAGCAGAGACAGTACTTGGTAAAGACAATTCACTACCATTATTTTCTATGCTTGGTGCTGTACCAGTATACTGCAATTTATGAACTGTAATGTCTACCGTTGAAGATGGAGTAGTATTATCTGCATGTACTTTTGAAGAATTATTTTGCAAACTTAAGCCTAATAAAGCTCCCAAGAAAGCTAAGACCGCAACACCAATAACCAGGAGTTTGCTGGTCTTTGTTTTTAAAGAACTAGAATTCATTGATTAATCTCTCCTTTTTTAATTTTCCCTTTACTAATTAATTTACCTTGAACTACCCGTCGTTTATGGCCAACCTGTGCACAATCATAAACGGTTACAATTGGTGTTTGTTTTCCCGTAGGTAGCCAATAAGCTGAACCTTTGGCTGGAATGCCATCAACTAGCTTGACATACGGTGAAACGACTCGATTGCTGTAAACCTGATAAGAAAAACGATAATGTTTGTTATATAAATAGACACGATCACCTACTTTAACGCTTTTCAAATCACTTAATAGCACACCCGGCAACCGCATATTATGACCAGCAAGGACATAATTGCCTTTTCCCATTTGTGAGTCATAGTAATAATCTTTAGCAACTCCCCAGGACAATGTATAACGATTGATCCCTGAAAAAATCGGTAAATCAACTTTAATACTCGGAATTTTTAGGATACCGCTTGCATAGCGATTATACCCTTTGTCCTGAGCTTTTCTTCGATTGCGATTCAAGCTTGAAATAGTTTGTGAATTGATGCGCCCATTACCTAAAAATCGGCTGTTCAGCTCTACTTGAGGAGCCTGGCGCAATTGGTAATATAAATAATAGCGATAACCACGCCAACCTAGATAGGTTAACATCATAATACAAAACAAAATTCCAACCGAGTAGACTAGTTGTTTGATATGCTTTTCTTGTTTCATAAAATTATCCTATTCTTTGGCTCGCCGGTGCTTAGAAATTACTACGATGGCAATTCCCAAAACAATAATCAAAATGACGATTGCCAGCAACCGTTGACTACCAGTTTGTGGGATATACTTGATTACACGAACTGTTACTTGATTCGTATCATTGCTATATTTATCAATTCCAACTGTAGCGGTATTGTCGATATCTGTCTCAGTTGGGGCATTGGCATTTATTTGACAATCCAACTCAAGAATATACTTTCGCTGATCATAAACCATACGCGAATTCGTCGAACTATCAAAATCAGATGGATTGGATAGAAAATCAGCAGTAAACGCAAAATTAACAGTTGTCTTTCCATCAGTTGTCGTAGAAGATAAGGTTCCAACACTCGAATTATCTGTGCTATTTGTTGAAAAATCCCATGATTTGATTTTGGTACCATTACTTGATTCAGCAACTATCTTACCCGTTCCTAGAAATGTTACATTATCAGGTAATTCATCACGATAAGTAAATGATGTATACGGTGTCATCATATCTACACCTAAATCACCAACTTGTTGTGCAATTTTATAGACGATATCTGTTCCAGCAAAAAGCTCCTTGGAAGTATCGTTATAATCAACGTTGTTACCCGAAGTATCATCAACTGCTTTAGTCGGCGTTTCCGGTGGAGCATTCCATAAGGATTCAGAAGATAAAGAAAACCACATATTAGATGTATACTGATAATAATCCAGCATCCCAATTCGCATATCGATTTCAGTTTGGTTATTCAATTTATAAGTGACACCACCATCAGCAAAATTTGATGAGCCAAGATAATCATATTTATAAGTATTGCCTGCCCAGGTCCCAGAATTTACACCGGCAAAAATTGAACCATTATATGCTGAATCTGAAGTTGTACCTGCATAACCATTAATTGAATGATCACTACTAGTGTAGTTTGGATCATAAGCCTTAACAGAAGTGTCATCTGCTGAGGTTAAATAAGCATCTGAATACTGTCCACCCTTCATTGTTACAAATTCAGCGGCTTGAAAGTCAGCACTATGATGAGTTGCATCATGATAATTCAAAGAACCGATTGTTAAATAGCTATCTGTACCCAAATTAACAGCTGAATCGTCAGATTTATAAAAGAATTTAACTTTTACTTCCATACTTTGAAGCGGCATCGTAAAGTTGACCCCACCGTATAAATCCTGACAAAATTCAATTTTAGCTGAATCACTTGAGTTCTTCCAACTATCATTATATTTAAAATTGTCATATGTTATAACAGCATAAATTTGCTTACCTTGATAGGTACCAACACCACCATCACTATCTTTGCCATAAGTAACCGTAATATTTGAATTATTTGAATTATTTGAATTATTCGAATTACCAGGTATATTTACACTAATTTCGCTACTTCCACTTGGAAAAGACGTATAAATATCACTTGTTGAAGTAATATCACTATCTGAAATATTGCTTGAATGTGCTGTTACTGTTGCAGTCTCACCAACAATATTTTTGATTGAAAGTTCATTTTCACTTGCAATGCTCGTGTCATTTGGATCAATATTGTGAACATTATCAGCTCTAGCTGTTTTTGAAAATGCAGTTAAATCTCCTAAAGAAAATAAGAAAATGACAAATGCAATTAGTAAAAAAATTTTTTTTCTCAACATCATCCTCCCTCCAATAATTCTTTTATTTCAAATGATAACAGCCAAAGTCTAATATACAAATATATCTAAATAGTATTAAGCAACCGCTTACATTTCCCCTTCTAAAATATATTATAATTTGATATTATTTTTATAAATAGATCTAATTTGTTTACTATATCACACTCCCCCTATTTATACCTTTATCAATATAAATCACTTTACCAAAAACATCAATAGATAATATTATTGTTACTCAAAATCTAGTTTTTGTGACAGATAACAAGCAGAGCCAATATTACAGTTGTTTCAGCATAATTTTTTAAAATTTATAAGCTTATCCTGAATTATTCATAGTTCATAAAAATCCCGTCAGTTTTCGTATTTTTTCGAAACGCGCATTTTAGAATCAAGTTAGCCACTATCTCAAAATTTTTTGGACGACGAATTGTCAACTCAAGTGCAACTTTTTACCCATGAAGACTTCTGATGGCGTCTTCCAGCCTAAGACCTTGCGTGGTCGATTATTCAGTTGTTCAATGTAAGTCTCAATTTCCTGGTCGCTCTGAAGGTCTAGGTCTGTGTTCTTGGGAAAGTATTCTCTAATCAGTCCGTTGGTGTTTTCGTTAGTTCCTCGTTGTTGAGGCGCGTGTGGGTCAGGAAAGAAGACCTTTGTATTCAGACGTTCTGCCAGCTCCCTGTACCGGGCAAACTCCCTTCCACGGTCAGGAGTCACTGTTCTTACTCGGTTAGCTGGTAAGGCACCAAGCAGCTCAATCATGACGTCTCTAACAGTGTCAGCTTTTGCGTTGGCCGTTCGCTTCGAAAGCAGATAGCGTGATTTACGGTCAACTAATGTTACTAATGCAGAGTGTCCTGTTTTACCGCGTACTGTATCGCCTTCCCAGTGACCAAACCAGCTGCGATTTTCTGCCGACCGGGGTCGGTCGTGAATTGATGGCACGTCATTGAAGCGCCCCCGGCGTTCATTTATGGTGCCTTTGATTTTGCGCGTCTTGCCTCGGTGTCGAAGCAGCCTTGGTAGCCCGCGAGCACCATGGCTCTTCAATGGAACGCCGAGATTATCTAGGTAGATACCTCTGTAGATAGTCGAATAGCTGATGCGAATAGAACTGCCTTCTAGTGACAAGCGACCGGCAATCTGCTCAGGCGACCAATGTAGCACCGTGATATATCGAATGACAGCGTCACGAGTCCCCGGTCGATCGAGGATCCGAGGACGCCTGCTAGCCAAGCGAACCCGCCGGTAGCGGTCCTGAGCGGTGGCTGCCGAATAGCTCCGCCAGCCGCCGTTACGTGCAATTTCACGGCTGACTGTACTCTTGGAACGACCTATCTCTTTGGCGATGGTATCAAGAGTTTTGCCTGTAGAGATACCAAGCAGTATCGATTCACGGTCTTTTAAGGTAAGATGGGTGTACGGACTCATAGTCGAGTTCTCCTTGTAGTTGGTCTTGTGGTGATTCCATTTTACAAGGACTCAGGCTATGAGTCTTTTCTATTTGACTAATTTGTTGCACTTGAATTGTAAATCCGTCATGTTAAAAAAAGCCGCCGCCTACTTTGCCAGTCTGAAGTAACCCCCAGCGATAAGTATGCTTTTATGTTGAGGGAAACCTCTGTTTCTGTGGTAAGGTGGGCGCGTTTGTTAGACGTATCAACGAGTGGTTATTATGCTTGGCGGAGAGCTTTGCCAAAGCGAAACGTCAAAGAAAGGCAATATCGTCAACGAATCAAACACTTTTTTGATCAAGGACAGGGCACTTACGGGCCCAAACGCATCTGCGATTTATTGCGTAAAAATGGTAATAAAGCTTCCTATCACCGAGTTGCCCGTCTGATGGCTGATGCCGGTCTGTATTCAACGCTACGTTGTCGTCATCCGAAGAGTTTGAGCGATAGCCGCCTTGCTTGTCAAGGTGATTATCCCAATCTAGTGAAACACCAATCTTTTAAGCCGTTTGAAGCCTTATCAAGTGACATTACACAGACGACAACATCGGAAGGAAAAGCTTACATTTGCCAAATAAGGGATTTGACCAGCAACCTAGTGTTAGCTCATCAAATATCCAATCATATGGACACGGATTTAGTCTTAGCGACACTTAAACAAGCCCACCAAAGGTGGGCTTTGCCAGAAACGTGTATTTTTCATAGTGACCGTGGTAGCCAATACACGGCCAAAGCAGTGACAAAGTTGGTCAACCAATATCATTGGCAACGTAGCTTCTCAGCATTGGGAAAACCGGGTGATAACGCTTGGAGCGAAAGCTTCTTTGCCATCATGAAGAAAGAGCTCATTTATCAGATACAATTTAAAGACATCAATGATCTGAGAGCGCAAGTCTTCGCTTACATCGAGACCTTTTACAACCGCGTAAGGGTACAAGCACGCTTAGACTACCTTGCACCAGTAGCATGGCTTTCCTTGTATGACCAAGCTTCACAAAAAGTCGCTTAGCAAACTGTCCGAAAAAGTGTTGACTTCCCATATGTAAGAATATCGGCAAGCTCAAGCTTCATGTTATCAACTGACTTATCTGAAAAATCTTTTTTACTCTCAACATCCCACAAAAACAATTCACCGGCTTCAACTGAGACTGCTCGGGCCAATGCAGGTAACGTATGATATTTATTCCAACCCCGACTATCACGAAAATCAATTAGCTCACTTATTAACTGCTCATATTCCATAAAATATTCAGTCCTTATCATCCGCAAATTTTGAATCTTAATTAGATACATTGGTTTTAAGGTAATAATATCAATCCGCACCGGTGTTAGTTAGCAAATCAAAAACTATTATTTAGAATATAATTCGGACTTATTTTCTTGCTTCTATTGCTCGTTCAATCCGCCCCTCATCATAAAGCCGCAATACAAAATACATCCCCACATAAATAACCAACGGAATCCAAACATAATTCAAATCAATCATGGTGAGAGTTGCGGCATTCTGGGTTCGATTGGCAACGTAACCCGAAAAGTGAAACAAACCAGCTGTAATCAAGCCGCCAACACCAAGGCCGACGTTAACGCCAAAGTCATCCGTTGAAGCCAGAACTCCCTCGGCTTGGATCCCCATGCTGGCACCATAACGGATTGTGTCAGCAATCATGATTGAGACGAGGCCGATAATGATCCCATTGCCAATCGAGTTAATCAAGACACCGCCAAACAAGAACCACAGTATTTTGGTATAAACCCCAATCGCAATCACGGCTTGACCAACCAGCGCTATTAAAATACCGCGAAGCATCGTTTGCTTCTTACTGCGAACCTCGGTAATTCGAATGATCAGCAATACCCCGATTAACGCTGCCAGGGTAAAACTGTTAGCTAGTGGTACCAGGTTTTCGTTTCCCACCGTATATTTAAAATAGTAAATGGTTGTCTGATTCTTAATTGCCGTCACCAGCCAGTACATGATAATCACGATTGACATAACGATCCATGGCTGATTATGTTTCAACATTTTTAGGACAGTTGTTAACGGTTGATGGGCAATTTCAGGATTCGCGAACCGTTCGCGAACATGGACAAACGTGTTGATAATCAAAAGAAATGAAATCAGGCTAAACACGATGATTGTGCCCAAGAACCCTTTTTGCTGATTACCGTGGCCGAAGAACGCAACCAAGGGTAATGTGAATACCGCCACCACAATTTGAACCGAACTGCCAAAGAATTGACGAATGACACCCAACAACGTCAACTCGTGAGTATTCTGCGACATCGTTGGTAAGATTGACGTGATTGGCAGATTAACAGCCGTATACAGAAATCCAAGGCCTAAATACGTCACATATGCCCAGATTAATTTACCATTATACGAAAAGTTAGGCGTCACAAAGGTGAGAACCGCAAAAATAACGTAAGGTAACGAATACCAGAGGAAGAACGGTCGGCTCTTGCCAAACCGTGAATGTGTGTGATCAATCATGATCCCGATGACAAAACTTTCAACAACGTCAGCTACCCGCGCCACGACAAATAAAATGGCCACCGCGCTTGGTGTCAGTCCATAAACATCAGTGTAAAAGAATAGCAAATAGGTCGTCATCATTTGAAAGACTAAATTATCGGCGGCGTCACTTAAGCCGTAACTAATTCGTTCGGGCCACCGTGTTACCCATTTCGTCGTGCTTTTCATCCCATCATCGCCTTTATCGAAATTGTTAATCAACTTTATCATACTCTAAAATTTGGATGTAAGCTGATTCCTGAGACAACTTACATCCAACAATCATAGATGGATCTGGTGCAAACAGTGTGAGAGATGACCATCTAACCAGCTATTGATCCTATGTTGAAGGTTATGCAGCTAACAATGCTTCTAATTCGTCCACGACTGAGAACCCGATGAGACTTAACTCTCGTCGGGTTCTTTTGCGTATTGCGTGAACAATTTCCACACCGCTCAACGTTGCACTAGCGGTTCGAATGCTTTGAAAGCTTGCTGAGCGGACACGATGACGTTTAATGAATCGGTGGTCCTGTTCAATCAAATTATTTCGATATTTGGAACATTGGTGGGCTGATTTGCTCAAATAGTCTTGCTTTATCAGGTGCTTCACTGCTTTCAGTGTTGCCCGATATTGATCAGTGACTAATCGATCAGGCCGACCATTGGTCGTCAAGAGACGCTTCAAAAAGTGATAGGATGCGGTATAATCGCGGTGTTTTCGTAGCTCAAAATCCATGGTCAAACCGTTACTGTCAATAGCGCGATACAAATAGGCCCAACGGCCTTTAACTCGAATATAGGTCTCATCGATTCGCCAACTTTTAGCGTGAGCTGTTTGATGCCGACGCCATAGAGCCTTAAAGATGGGGCCATAGTGATGAACCCAACGCATGACCGTGGTGTGATGAACAGTGATACCCCGATCCCGAAGCAATTCAACGATGTCACGATAGCTGAGACTGAATCTGAAATAGTAGCCAACGGCTACTAAGATGATGTCCTTTTGAAAGTGGCGTCCCTTAAAGTGATTCATGCGCGCAATCCCTCGTTTCTTGGCACCCAGTATACTAAAATCAAGTCAGCGAGGAAAATTTGCACCAGAACCGTTTTTTAGTATGTGCTGTATTTGTATCTATAACTCAATGCTCTCTCAATCATTGAAATATCAGCTGCATCAAATTCCTTTTTTGCCATCTGTACCGATGATAAGAAGTCTTTGTTTTTTTTAAAAGATTTAGCCAGCAACTTTTTATCCTTATCATCGAGCTTGATTTTATAAAGCAAGTTTGCCATCGAAATAATCATAGTTTTGTGAGCCTTAAAATAGCGTCTGTACAATTCGCTTTCAGATGCACACAACTTATCAAAATCCTGCTCTGAATATTTGGGTTGAAGCCCCAAAATTGGATTAACAAGTAGCGCGGTGGATGCTTCCATTAGATTGACATATGCACCCAACTCATACTGTTGAGCCTCCGTCATCTTGGTGTAGTCAGTTCCGAAGGTTTCTATCTTCACAATGGCTTCTCTTAATTTCTCAGATTCATCTATGATTCTTGTAATTCGCTTACTTAGTTCGACAATAGCAAGTTCGTATGATTTGATGTCACGGTTACTAATAAGCGTGTATGTATTCTCAAGTCTTTCCTTATCGCTGTTTGTCTTAAAAAACATCAGACCGCTTGCTACAATAGAAACGCCGGCAATCGTCCAGCCAACAGGTCCCGCAAGTGCTAAAAAGGCGTTGCCCGCAGCCATTCCACCGCCACCAGTAGCTAAAGCACCTCCACCTAACCATGCCAGCGCTGCATTTGTAAATGCTGCACCACTCAAAGTAGATATTGCTGTTCCGGTAGAAGCCGCTCCAAATGTGGTCGCAATACCCATAGCAGCTGTAGGGCCAAGCGCAGCAACAGCAACACCGGCACCAACACCAGCAACGCCTTGACCAGCAGCTTTTACCTCCGCTTTCTTATATTCCAGTTCTATTTTCTCAGCCTGCTGTTTCCAGTTAACTCTGATTGTTTTTAACTTCTCATATTTCAGCATGTTTTTTTCCGGCACATTGCGAATGCGGTCAAATAACGACTGTATCGTGGTCAATGAGGTGTACAATGAACTGGTATATTTTCCCAGCTCATTTATTTTTTGATTCGTTTTCTGTGCAGCAGCTTTTGCTTTCTGTTGCGCTTTTTTAAGTTTTGATGACTTCTTTGCCATATTATTTTCCTCCAAAGTACTTGTCGATGTCCGGCTTACTTTTCAGAATTCTATTTACGGGAACATTACGCACTTCTGCTAATGTTACTGATTTTCCAAAAGCTTTTATATAAGCATCGCTTTTTTCGAAGTCACTGATAAACATTAACAGGTGGTGGTCGTCGTACTGATGTGCCAGAATTTTCAGACCCTCTATGTAATTGCTAACAATAACGGTTTCCTTTGACGCAAAATCGAATTCTTTCTTTGCGTGATTATAGGAAATCGCTCTCCTCGTTTCACCATAGAGAGATATTGCAAATCGTCCGACTCCGACAACGTTAAGTCGTAAGACAAACTCTACCGCATTAAAAGTACCTCCACCAGCTATAAGCGATCTGCCCACTGCATCACCGACATCAACCAAACAGAATGTACCATGTGCAACCGTCAACATTCGCTTAACTGTAGCATTCGAGAATGGTTCACATTTCTTCCACATGAGCGCAAAGGAGCGTTCTGTCTTTGGAATTTCTGAAAAATATTTGAATAGACGGCGAATAGCATAAATGAGTCTAACAAGAAGCTCGTTCAAAAATACTGGTATAGCCTGAGCTGTCTGGAACCGAATATCATAGCCTTTTTCAAAAATGTTTAGAGCCAGCTCATTCATAGTTTTGTCCGTTTCAGTTACACTAAGTCCCAATTTAGCTTTTATGGCAATAATGTCATTGGTCCATGTCCACAATGGAGATGGAAGGCCCGTGCCGCGATTACCTTTGGCCGCACTTGACGATGAACCGGATACATCCGAAATAAGATGACCTATCCAGTTAGCAAATCCACAGAACAGCTTACTTGGAATATTTCCGCCTCGTAGTTCCCATTTTTCATCTGCCTGTTGCAAAGAAACAAGTTGACCGTCTGTAACAAAATGAGATGTATTGCTGAACTGGTCGAGTATCGAAAAGAACAGTCCCAACAAACTCGGATTGTGTGCAAGAGATTTGAAATGATGATTTTTGGCAGTCAAATCGAAAATGGTCTTTCCAGCGTCACCCAGTCCGGTCTGGTCATATGGAACCTTAAATTTCTTCTCCAAGAATCTCAATGCGGAATCAAGGCTATCAAAATTTTTCTTTTCCGGATTGCACAGTTTTGCAAAATCTATCGTTCTGGCTACAAACCATTTATCCGTAATATTACCTAAAGGTGACTCACCAGGCTTACCCACTAAAAAAATGTCGATGATACCACACAAGGCACCAGAACTTGTAGCCAAAATATAATCCAACTTATCACAGTCTGGTTTCAGACCTTTAATCGAATCTACCGTTTCATTCAAAACGACAAGCTCTGTTTCAACTTTCGCCATTGCATCAGCAATTGATGTAGAAAAATCAAAGCCCCCATCCTCAACGCTTAAATTAAGGAGAATATCCTTTTTTATGATTGCATTATCCATTTACGCACCTCACTCAAGATGATCATTATTCTGACCATGTCTTTTGATTTGATATTGTTGCACTCAAACTGGTTCTGGTGCAAAGTTCAATAAATGACTGAGTTCTACCCGTTTAACTGACACTGTTGGCTTCAGGCAGCTATTAGTTGTTGCAATTCAGTGATTACTGAAAACCTGGATTGAAGTCCATATTTGAGACGGATTTTAAGAGACATTCAGAACCGCGTTTACCTTCCACAGCTCAAATAAATCATTAATCGCGATTAATAACTTATTTGAACCCTGGAAAGCATTAAATCAGGCGGCCATTGCGATCTCGAGGAATGGTTAAGTTAAGTTGGCCGTATTT
>NZ_BJWE01000043.1 GCF_007990205.1 Pediococcus parvulus
TTTCAAATTCTAAAAGTCAACAAACTTTTTTCAATACTTAAAATTAACTTTCCTCGTTCAAAACGACCTTTAACATAATACCAAGAAAACTTTACTTGGTCAAGTCCTTTTAAAAAATCAACTCACAAAACTTACAGATCATCTCAACTAATCCCATAGGTTCTCTTAGCGGCCGCCTTCCATTCAGGTAGGTTGTCACTAATACTTCTAAACCCAATTTCATCATCATTACTTGTCCAATAAAATTTGTGATAAGCGTGTACCACTGCAGGAATCGGCTTATTATGCATATTATTTTTTTGATTCAACGCCTTTATTGATAAACTCACATGTTGATTTGCAGGATCTATATCCACAATCACGCAAGAAACCACCTGACCTACTTTATAAATTGAAGAAAGACTTTCAATATACTCGTCACTACATTCAGAAATGTGAAGCAACCCTGTAAAAGATATTTTTTTATTTTCAACAAAAAGGCCGTATGCCTGAACCCCTGTAATTGTACCTTCAATAACATCACCCGTTTTAAGCAAATTCGCACCTCCCAAAATTTTATGTCAATATTCATTTTAGCGAAACCAGAAGTATGATACAATACTTGTGCTTTTAAAAACTTTAAACACTAATAATATAAAGTACGGAGGAATACTGTGTCTTTTCTGATTGATTTTGTTTTACACATTGATGCGCACCTAATTTCTATTGTAAATACATTTGGTGATTGGACCTATCTTATCCTGTTTGCCATTATTTTTGTTGAAACCGGTGCTGTAATTTTACCTTTTTTACCTGGAGATTCTCTATTGTTTGCAGCCGCTGCACTTTCAGCAAATAGTATGTATCATCTAAATATTTGGATATTCGTTTTTTTACTTTTTTTTGCAGCGGTCCTTGGTGATTCAACGAATTTTTTTATCGGCCGTGCAGTCGGTAATGCACTCACTGAGCACCACATATTTGGGAAATTTATAAACAAGCAAAAAATGGCAGAATCTAAAGAATTCTTCGATCACTATGGTAGCATCTCTATAACTTTCGCACGATATATGCCAATTATTCGAACTTTTGCTCCTTTTGTTGCCGGTGGTAGTAACTTCAGATATCAAAAATTCATCATTTTTGATATTCTGGGATCATCAACTTGGGTAAGCTTATGTTGTGGCGCAGGATACTTTTTTGGAAACTTTCCTGTTGTTAAACAGCATTTTTCCGTAATTGTTATTGGTATCATCCTTATCTCTCTTATTCCAATTCTTGTTTCCTTTCTAAAAACCAGAAAAAAAGCTGTCTAAACAAAAATAAGCTTTATTCGTCACCAAACGAATAAGGCTTATTTTTTTATCTGTCTTTTCCCCAACCAAATAAAAAACAGGTAAAAGATTTCTACAAACACAAAGAATAAAACAAAACACTGTAAAAAAAACTCCTCTGGTAAGACGTTAATAACCGGATCCTTTTGAGGATCAAATGTCCAATCACTATTGCGGAACAAAACCTCATGAAAAATGACAAAAAATTGATCAAATGAGATGCTCATCATTGCACCAATAAACAATGGCACAACAGCCGTGACCTGCAAAGGCCGAATTAATTGCCACAGTGTTTTGGTTTTAACAAGCTCACGAATAAAAAAGAAAAAAACAATCGCCGAAAGAATTAAAACTCCTTCATTCAACATAAAAAGACTTTTAACATCCGAAAAATGTTGTAATCCCGTACTTGAGCTTGGAAAATCGGTCATGTGTAAGTGTTCAATCCATGGAAAACTTAAATAGGCTATCAGTTGATGATAATTATGCATGATCTCTTTGTGAGATAAACTTACCGCAGTTTGAACGTTATACCATTTTAACGACCACGAATATAGAAAAGTACAATTAATAACCAAAAAAATGGCTAAAGAAATTCCAAAAAAATGAAACCCGATCCACTGTCCAATCCTTCGCATTCGCATAGTAACTACTTCCATTCATCAAACGAATTAATTATGTGTGTAGGCTGAATTTCTTGCTTTGCCACAAATTCTCGAGTTGAAACCCCAGTGTAGACCAACAAAGTGTCAATACCAAAATTAATTCCAGCAGAAATATCAGTCATATAATTATCACCAACCATCACAACGTCATCTTTGTCAAGACCAATCTTCTTAACCGCTTTTTGCATGATAATTGTTTCTGGTTTCCCAATATATGTAGCCCTCTGTTGTGTAGAACGTTCAACAAAGCCAATCAATGAACCCGCTCCAGGCACCAAACCACGCTCATTGGGTAAGTTGGTATCTGCATTCGTTCCAATAAAAGTTGCACCCCGTTTTATGGCCAATGTTGCTAACTCAAACTTATGGTAAGTCACGTCATAATCCAAGCCGACAACAACCCAATCTGGATTCGTCTCATCAAATTCAAAATTTCTATTTAATAATGCCTGCTTTAAACCGAGTTCACCAATTACATAAACCTTGCGCTTACCCCCAGCTATACCATCTAAATAATCTGCTGTTGCCAACCCCGCTGTATAGACTTCATCAGCAGTAACATTAATATTGTGATTTTCGCGTAAGTTTTTTGCAACCTCATCAGGCAACTGTGTCGTGTTGTTAGTCACAAACAAAAAATCCGTGTGTGTGTCCTGTAATCGTTTAATAAAACGGGCCGCAGCAGGAATTTGGTCTCTGCCCCGATAAATGGTACCATCTAAATCAATTAAATATCCTTTATAATCTGAAATCATCTAATCTTCCTCATCTTGTCTCTCTTATTGTAAATGAACGTTTACCACGTTTATGAACTTCTGTAATTTTATTCTTCCGTTGATTAACCGGAACTGCCTTTTCCTTAGTAGTTTTCTCCTGTATAAACGGTTTTTCTTTGAACTTACTAACACGTTTATTGTTTCTTTTGCCCTTATGAGGAGATTCCTTCTTTTTTTCGCTAACAGTCCTAGTTTTTAAGCTACGTTTTTTAGCAGGCTTGTTTACACTCAAGTTCTTTAAAATAAAGTAGGCACAACCAAAATTACAAAATTCTAGCAAATAGTCTTGAATCGCGCCTTGCTTTTCATTATCCTTAGCGTTTCGATCTTGATTGCTGTAAAATCCCTTCAAGCGCAACTGTTCATAACCGATATCACCAACGATAAAGTCATATTTGCTTAAAACTGGACTAAACCGTTCAGCCAATTGTTCACGATCAAATGCGTCACGATCATTGCTAATCAGCTGATATTGATGACCATTAATTAAAATGTTTTTATTATCCAGTAGATCAACTGTGTTGATTACTGGGCGTCGCTTCGATTCTACATTCTCAGTATCTTTATTTTGAGTAGTTGCCATTAAAACGCCTCCTTTTTATCCTCGCTTTGCAAAATCTTCTCTTTTTCCTTTGATCATTTGTTCAATGTCAGCTTCTGAAAATGGTGCTCCAAACGGAATTTTATAGTTTAAATAATCTTTTTCCGGAGTGTCTATACCAACATTCAAATTTTCTTTAACATTCACGCTGTAGTGATGAATATGTCCATGTAAATTAATAATTTGCTTCACAATGCCCATCATCATTGGATAATGTGTCATATACAACTGACGATGATTCATTTTAATCACCGCACCAACATCATGAAATTCAAATTTGGGCTTCCCATTTACTTCAAAATTACGTTTCTTTAAATACTTAAAAAAAGCGCGACTATCATGATTACCCTTAATTAAGATCAGATTACCATTTAAGGCTTTTAACACGTTGTAAACTGCCTCGTTTGATAAACTAGCTGGATGAGTAAAATATAAAGCAATATCCCCCAAGTGATAAACCGTATCCGTTGGTTTTACACGTGCATTCCAATTATCAATAATTGTTTGATTCATCACCTCAACTGATGGAAATGGTCGTGGTGCAAAAGCATTATTACCTAATAAATCTTTATGAAAAAAGTGTGTGTCTGCCGTGAAAAATTTCAACTTCATCCCTCATTCTTAATTCTCTCGATATCTAGTATATAACACCATAGCGCATTTTATACAGAATTCTTTCTTATTTTCATGACTACTTGGTTAAAGATCTGTAAATACTTTTATGTATTCACATATTGCCATCCTTGAAATTTGATAAACAACTCGTTTTATTTTTAGATATTAAAATTTGCAAATTAAAAAACTGCGGAATTTTTTCCACAGCTTCTTACATAAAATAATTATTTTGTTCCAGAATTCTTTTTCATCTGCACTAGATAAATCAAATTCAAAACTACAAACCAGAGGACAGACCCAATTAAAGCAATCAACGTATCTAGTTTCAACACCAGTACAAAACCAACAAAAATAAGAAAAGCTAAAACTAGATAATCACTATATGGATACCAAGGCATCCGAAACTTTTCAGGTTTTTGACTTGTCTTGGATAACTGTTGACGATATTTTAAGTGGGTTAAGACAATCGATCCCCAGATAAACAAAAAACAGGTTGTCGCCACACTTGAAACAAAAGTAAAAACTTGGCCAGGCATAAAAATATTTAAAATTACTGCTAAAGCAATGACTAAAGCAGACATCAAAATTGCATTAGCTGGTACTTGTGTCCGCGATAATTTCCCCAATTTCTTTGCAAGTTTCGACTTACGGTTGTAACTAAGTGAAAACAACATTCTCCCTGTTGTGAAAAGAGCACTATTGCAAGCGGAGGCAGCTGCTGTGAGAACCACAAAATTAATAATTGCGGCTGCTCCTGTAATTCCGACATTTTGAAAGACTTGCACAAACGGGCTTGATGTTGGTGAAACATATTTCCATGGAAAAATTGCCATAAGAAAGAACAACGCACCAACATAAAACAATCCGATTCTCATTGGAATATCATTAATTGCCTCTGGAATAACATTATTAGGATCCTGAGTCTCTGCAGCAGTCATACCTACCATTTCGACACCAACGAAAGCAAAAACCACCATCTGGAAAGAAAGAACAAATCCCTTTAGCCCCTTTGGAAAAATTCCGCCAAAAGCCACTAAATTCGTTAATGAGGCATGTCCAACTGAGGTCTTATAATGAATTAATACAAGCACAATTCCTGTTATGATAAGGACTAAAATTGCTGTTATTTTGATTATTGAGAACCAGAATTCGGTTTCTCCAAAAAGCTCAACCGTAATTAAGTTCATAGCCAGTAAAACTAACAAAATCACAAATCCTGGTATCCACTGCGGTAAACTAGGAAACCAAAAATGCATATAAAGTCCTGCAGCTGTGATTTCAGCCATCGCAATGGTGACCCAGCATACCCAATAGGTCCAGCCCGTCACAAATCCAACCTGTTTACCCAAATATTTTGCCACAAAGTCAACAAACGAAGTGGAATGCAAATCAGATAGTAACAACTCTCCTAAGGCTCTCATCAACCAAAAACAGATCACTCCTGTGATTGCATAAGCAAGCAAAATTGATGGACCGGCCAGATGGATGGATTGCCCGGCTCCTAAAAACAGCCCGGTTCCAATTGTCCCCCCAATGGCAATTAATTGGACGTGCCTACTTTTTAAACCTCTCGATAAATTTTGATCTTCATTTTCACTCATATTTCCTCCATACATGCTTCAATGTAATAGAATTACACTCAATCATATAGGATTTTTGGAATTAAGTAAAATTTTGATTAGAAATTTTGTTGATGCCACTGTCTAATCTCAGCCAAGAACTTTTTCATTCTTGTTTGATCCTTAAAGGATGGAAAATCCCCAAGCATCACCTTTGAGGCCTGTTTTGCACCATTACCCTGATTTTGTAAAATTAAAATTGATTTTTGTAAATTACCATTGGTGAACATGTCTTTAGGCAAATTTAAAAAACCTTGTAAAAATATTTTGTTTTTAAAATAATTCAATAACTTGCCTGCCTGATCAGTTTGAAAAATATTACTAGGCACCAAAAACAGTCCAAAACCACCATCCACGACATGATTCATTGCTTGTTCAATCAATAAATGGTGCACAAAGGAATGACCGCTGTCACTATGGGTCTCATAGTCTTTAACACGATGATCAATGGGATAATAGCCGACCGGTAAATCGGACACAGCAAAATTGGCTGCATTAAAAACTAATTGATCTAATGCGTCCTGATGATAAAGATTAACTGCCACCTGTTGTAACTGCGTACTAATTCCAGCCAGTGCTAACATAGAGTCATCATTATCAATTCCAATCCCAGTAATTTGTTGGTCTTTATGATTATGATGAATATCATTCATTACTGTTGTGAGTAAATTAGCGGTACCGACCGCAGGATCAAGAATCTGAATGTCGTCTTCGCCATCCTGCAGTTCTTGCAAAAGATAGGCAAATAACATCCCGATTGTATCAGGTGTCATTTGATGATTTGCCTGAATATGATCTTTTTGAGCCGCTTTCAAAATGGCCAGCTGTAATGCTTGCCGAATGGACTCATTATCTAATTGGCTCAAATTCACTTCGGCATAGAAATGTTCCAAATTACGCTTAACCTCTTTTGTTGGCCGCCCATCTTCTACTTGAACCTGACCAGAAATTAGATTATTTCCCGTCTCGATTAAAGCATCTAAGTAGGAGGTATCCAGCTCAGCTACAAGTGTTTCCGTACTCTCATCAATTATTTTAAATAGTTGTTCTACTTCATTATTCGTAATCATTCACCTCGTCTAAACTTAAACTCCTCAAATATCTTAACACGAAATAAAGATATTGGGCATTTATAGCGGCTGATCACTTGCAGTGAACTTGTAACAATGTTGATTTTTTAAAGTTACAATAAATTTTTTATTCAAAACTTCCACATCGCCAATATCTGATTTTAGGCCTTTATGCTTAGAATCATCTTTTCGTCGCAAAATTAAAATATTACAAAGAACACGAGCATCATTCATTTCAACTACTTTTGCCTGAGAAGCAATATTTGCTTGTTGATGTTGTTCAATTTGAAAAACAAGACCGCTCAAAATAGCCAAAAAAATGATGGCACTCAATAACACATAACCTGATTTATTCTTTTGGAATATAGACATCATCACTTTTTGCCTCTCCATCATCAAATTTAATTTGAAGTTTCAAGAATGGTTCTTGATAATCAAAATCCACAGAATTTACATGAGAAATCAACGGCATATAACCTGGTGAAAACCGCAATTGATCTTGATATTTTTCTAACTTATAAACTTTATTTTCTTCAAGACTAGTTAGGTTTACGTAAGAATGGCTGCTACTTTTCAACCGAAATTGATGTTTAGATGATTCCAATTCGTTCACCAGAATTTGCCAATCAGCTGAATTGTTTTGTTGTTTAATTGGAATATTGATTAATTTAGTGCTGAAAGAAATAAGGTGGAAAATGATTGTTAATATTAATAACGATATGAGTGTTTCCATCAATGTAAATCCAGATTTTTTATTCAATTTCTATTTTCCTTAAAACACCCTGATTTTGATCACTTAACGTTATCGAGCTTTTCGTAAATATAAACTTGCTATCTGGTAAAGAAACCGACTGTGATTTGTTTGCTTTCAAACGCCGACTTCCATCCAGCAGTTTGCGACTAATTGTAACTTGTTTATTTAACCGCATCTCCGTTTTTCGCTCATTTTGAACACAACTGTGGATTAATATTAACGAAATGCTTACCAGACCCAAAGCAACCAACGCCTCACTTAAAATAAAACCTTTTTTATTCTTTGCTAACATGATAGACTCCCCAACCTAATTGAATCCTCAAACGATACGTGCATTTATTTGCTTCAGATTGAAAGCCAATCGTCTGAGGCTTGACATACCCATTACTACCAATTTTTACCTCTTGATTAGTAAACAGACTTAAAGTTTTAGGTAATTCAATCTCACTATTCTCTTTTTCAAAAGCTTTAAGTGGCGTAAATTTTACTTTTCTTCGAGTTTTATCAAACGAAATATACGTGACCACCCCTTCGAAATTAGCAAATTGTTCATATTTTTTCCAATCATCATCAAATTTTGCCCAGAATTGTTTTTCTTGCTGTTGAGCCATCACTCTTTTTAAAGTAAAATGACCAATCGAAAGTAAAAGTGTCACAATCGTTAACACCACCAAAGTTTCAACCAAAGTAAACCCATTTTTTATTTTGCACATTCTTCACTACTTCACAGCTTTATTGTCTTTAATGGAAATGTGATTTTCTTCGGCCTGACTTACTTGTTTTTCAGTTAAATAACCGCCTTCTTCCAGTTCATCAAGTGAAGTTGGTAATTTTTGATGCTCATTTTCATACAAATCAATTTGAGTTTGCACAACCTCCACCATTGCATTTCCATGGATTGTTTTTGCATTGCTTCTCTGTTGTGCAATATTTGGTAACACAATTAATATTAAGAGAGAAATGATGAAAAGAACTACCGTCATTTCAATCAAAGTAAAACCAGATTTATTTTTTCGTAATTTTTTCATTTGTATACTCCCTCCATTGAGTGGTACATCGGTAATAACAAGCTTAAATACATAAACACAATCACAACCCCAATTAAAAGAAACATCATGGGCTGAATTAAACCAATCAATCTTTCAATTTGTTTGGTTAATTTTTGATACTTAATTTTCGAAAACATCACTAATTCTTTTCCTAAAGCCTCGGTCGTATTTCCCTTGTTGAGCATCACGTTTAACTCTTGTGGGATAAACGGATAGCGATTAATAAATAAACGAGTTTGCTCACCTTCTAAAAGCTGTTTCTCCAAAGCCTTGCCAATTTGATGCAGTAAAGATGTCTTCGAGAAATTCTCTAACATATTACAAATACTTTTTATACCCAACCCACTTTTTAACAACATTGCTAAATTGAGAGAAAGGTAATAATGACAATAACTTTGATAAACTTTCCCAACAATTGGGATCCGACAAATTACTTCCACCCTCTGCACAACTGGCTGTTGCCAAAACTTTTTGACCATGAGGAAAACCAAGGTGATAATCCCCACCATAATTAATAGAATGATCACAGTAGAATTTTTAATAACATGTACCCGTGTCGCCGTATTCCACATGTTTAGTTCAGGAAAAATGTAAATCTTCATGCCCACCATCAACATCCCTAAAAACAGCAATAGTAGAATCGGATATTCTAACAGCTGCAACAACTTAGATTGATGATCATGTTTTGTGTCTAAATAAGATCCTAACGTTTTCAAACTCTCAGCCAATTCACCATGTTTTTCAGCAATCAAAATTTGATAGTAAATATCCTCTTTTAAAAATGGCTTTATTGCATCCGAAAATGCCCCTCCCTTTTCAAGTAACTGAACCATTTTTGATATTTGTCGCTTTTTGGTTGGAATTACAATCTTGATAAAATTTAAGGATTCTCGCAAACTAAATCCAACCGCCAATAAATCTGACAATAGGGTAAAAAATCTAGCTTGAACTTTAGTGGAAAACTTATCCTTCTTGATATTCAACCAAGGTTTCTTCAGAAATTCGACTTTTTTGATACTCTCTTGCAAGACAATTCCCCCAATTTGCCGTCATTTTATTTTCAGGTATTTCCCGAAAAGCTGTCTGGAGCTGCTTTCCCTGCATAATATCAAACAGTGCTGCGACTTCATCATCTTTTGTAGGGATTAAACGTTGATAAGCAACGCCACACAAGGCTTGTTGAAGCATCTCTGGATCAACGTCAAACTGTTTTAATCGCCTAATGACCCCAAATACATTTTGCGCATGGACCGTACTTAAAACTAAATGACCACTTAAAGCCGCTTTAACGGCAACATTAGCAGTATGATTATCCCGAATTTCACCAATAATGAAAATATCCGGACGATGTCTTAACCCTACTTTTAATAATTGCTCATAGTTCATCTTGGCTCTTGTATTAACCTGCAACTGTAAAAAGTCCTTCTCAAAAATTTCTACCGGATCTTCAATGGTCATCACCACTTTTTCTTTGGCCAAATATCTGGCAAGTTGGTAAATGGAAGTCGTCTTACCCGATCCCATTGGACCCGAAAACAATAAAAGTCCCCTTTTATTAGTCAGTTCAATCAATTCATGCCACTGTGGCGGATCTAAGTGTTGAATATGCGCCTCTGAAATTGGATAAATGAACCGAATAACTAATGATTCACGGTTGAGAAAATCACCCACCGTTGACAATCTTAGATGAACCACTTTGCCGTCTTCTTGATGCCAATAATAAGCACCTGTCTGTGGTCGTCGTTTTTCACTGAGGGCCATATCTGCTTGAAACTTAAAAAATGCGATTAATTGTTCACCCACTTGTTGCGGCACTTCTTGTATTAAATGACACCGATTTAATTTTTTATACATCACCTGATAGTCATCTAATTTAGGCAAAAGATACAAGTCAGTCGCCCGATTTTTGACACAGGTTGACATAAATTTTTCTACATAATCTTCTAATTTCATTTTCCTACCTCCCCCACAAAGATAAGATACGTAAAAAAACGAAATATATTTATTTAAACACAAAAAAAATCAAGTTCTTAACGAACTTGATTTAATACTTGTCTATTTAATTACTCTTCTGGCATTTCTGCAGCTTCATAAACTTCAGAAACATCATCATTATCTTCCAATTCATCAATCAAACCTTGATATTGGCTAATTTTATCTTCTGGTACTGGCGTTTCATTTTCAGGAATCATGGTTAACTCAGCTGTTGCCAACTTATAACCAGCTTTTTCCAATGCATCACGAACTTCGGCCAATGACTTAGGATCTGTATAGATTTCAAAAGCATCATCAGAAGTCTGAATGTCATCGGCACCAGCATCCAAAGCATCCATCATCATAGTATCTTCGTCAGTGTCATCGTCTTCCCGAGAAATGACAATATAACCCTTCCGATCAAACATGTATGATACTGAACCGCTTGCACCTAATGCACCGCCATGATGCGTAAATGCTGAACGAATAGCAGCTGCAGTTCGGTTCTTATTATCAGTTAATGCTTCGACGATAATTGCAGTACCACCGGGGCCATATCCCTCATAATTGATTTCTTCGTATGCTGCACCACCAACACCAGAACCTTTATCGACAGCACGTTTAATGTTGTCCTTAGGCATGTTTGCGGCACGTGCCTTATCCATCATCAGACGTAACTGAGGGTTACCAGAAGGGTCAGGACCCCCAGCTTTGACTGCCATATAAATTTCACGTGAAATTCTTTGGAAGATCTTTCCACGTTTAGCATCCTGAGCGTTTTTACGACCCTGAATATTGTGCCATTTAGAATGTCCTGACATTTCCAAACTCCTCTTTTCTATATAATGAATTTTTATTGTTAGTAAAACCTTATCTAGTATAGTAAATAACGGTGTTTTTGGCAAGTGTTTCAAATTGACTCATTAAAGAGACTATCTATATTTTAAATACCGCTGTTTCAAACCCCTTTAAACATCAGTCATTTTCATGCACACGCTATCATTTCTATCTAAAAACACTGTAAAAGCAAAAAAGAATTCGCAGTTGGAATTCTTTCATTCTGTTTCTATTAAAAGGCAACTTTAATTGCCTGTTTCAAATCACCAATCAAATCATCAACGTCTTCAAGGCCAATTGATAACCGTAAAACTTGGTCATTTAGACCCTGAGATTCACGAATTTCCGCTGGCACCTCTCGATGCGTTGTCCGCGTAGGATTCACAATTAATGATCGTGAATCACCAATGTTTGGTAAATAACTAAAAACACGCACATTATCAATTAAAGTTGCGACATTTTTTGAATTTCCTTTTAATTCAAACGATAAGATGCCACCAACACCCTTGGGAAAATATTTTTTGACTAACGGATTTCCTTTTTCAATACCTGAATAAAAAACTTTTTTGACATGTTCGTTTTCCGTTAAGAACTGAGCAATTTTTGTGGCACTTGCCACTTCCCGATCTAAACGTTCTGAGATCGTTTCAAGGCCCAATAAGATTAAGTAGGCATCAACCGGTTCTAATACTGCTCCAAGCAATCGCAAATATTTCATCCGAATTCGACGAATAAAGGCTTGTTTGCCAAATTTGCTGACAAAACTTTCCTGCGTATGCAAGTCTTCATCCCCTAATGTGAATTCCGTTTCACTAAATTGAGGGAACTTGGGACTATCCCAATCGAACGTACCATGATCCACCACTAAACCCGAAATCACATTTCCGTGACCATTGATTCCTTTGGTAGATGAGTATACTGTGATGTCAGCGCCATGTTCAAAGGGTCTCAACAGATAGGGGGTTGGAAAAGTATTATCCACAATCAACGGAATTTTTGCCGCGTGTGCAATCTCGGCTAATTTTTCTAAATCAGCAATCTCCGTACTGGGGTTAGCTACACTTTCAACATAGATTGCTTTAGTATCTTTCTCAATTAAACTTTGAACGGCTTGAAAATCATTGATATCATCCACAAAATCAAAATTGATCCCAAATTTTGGGAAAAATGTGCGAAATTCATCAAGACTAGAACCATATATATTACGTGGCGCAATAATGCGACCCCCATTTTCGGCCACGTTTAAAATGGTATATGAAATAGCTGCCATTCCTGAACCAACAGCCACAGCATCTATCCCACCATCTAACGCTGCAATACGTTCTTCAAACACGCGAACAGTTGGATTGCCATCCCGCGAATAATCATACCGACCAGCGAGTTTACCAGTTACAATTTTATCAGCCATAGCTGTATTTTCGAGGCCAAACGCCGCTGTTTGATAAATTGGCACTGACGATGCAAAACGATGGTCTTTAGGATCATATCCAGCGTGAATCCTAAGTGTATCAAATTTATTTTCTGTCATTATTTCATCCTCCTACTATGCGTTTCTTTCATTACTTTGATTTAATCCACTGGGCTTAACAGCCACCTCGATGGCTTGTTGTAAATCTGCGATTAAATCTTGACTGTCTTCGATGCCGACCGCGAGTCTAATGAGCTGGGGACTGATTCCCGCCTTCAATCGTTCTGCTGGTGGTAACTCCGCGTGACTCATTTCGTACGGTAATTCTGCCAAACTTTCAACTGCTCCTAAACTAACTGCTAATCGGATTAACCGAAGATGGTTGACAAACGCAATTGCATCCACGTTTTCACCAAGCTCGAAGGACAAAACACCACCAAATCCATTTAATTCATCCGAAGCAATTAAATAATCTTTTGTACCTTTAATACCGGGATAATAAATTTTTGTCACTTCTGGACGTTTTTCAAGAAAATTAATAATCTCAAACGCATTTTGTTGTTGTCGATCCATTCGGACTGATAATGTTTGAATGCCTCGTCGAATGAGATTGGCACTTTCTGGCGAAAGAACGCCGCCAAGCGCATTTTGGATAAAGTAAATTTGCTTGCCTAACGTTTCACTATTTGTCACTACAAGACCAGCAATCACATCTGAATGTCCACCTAAATATTTGGTTGCGGAATGCACAACAATATCAGCACCTAAAGTTAACGGTTTTTGTAAATAAGGTGTTAAAAAGGTGTTGTCAACGATCGTCAATAAGTGATGCTGTTTTGCAATTTTTGCCACCGATTTTACACTAGATACATGCAAAAGTGGATTGGTAATCGGCTCAAAGTATATGGCTTTTGTATTAGTTTGAATGGCGGGTTCAATCGTTTCTAATTTGGTGGTGTCCACAACTGAAAAACTAATTCCGCGCTCTTTAAAATACTGATTTAAAATTCGATACGTACCACCATAAATTTGATTGCCAACTAAAATGTGATCTCCCGGTTTAAAAATGGCCAAAGCAGCATGAATCGCAGCCATCCCAGATGCAAATGCAAAACCATTCTTTCCTTCCTCTAACCGTGTCATCTGTTTCTCCAAGTATTCACGAGTCGGATTACCGGAACGTTCATAATCCCAACGTACCTTACTAGTCGCACTTGGATAAGCATAGGTCGACGAATTATAAATTGGGATATTAACAGCCCCTGTCTGATTATCTTGAATTGTTTCACCGTGAACCAAATTTGTATTAAAGCCTGTCATTTTAAAATTCCTCCAATCAAAAAAGCACACATCCATCCTCATCTATTTCTAGATTAAGGACGGAAATGTGCTTTTTCCCGCGGTACCACCTTTATTTGAGCATTTCTCACGAGCTACTCCTCATCAGGTACAATCAAAATTATACCCTAACTCAATAACGGGAGTTCCCGCGCTAGCCTTACAATCTTGCTCTACCAACGAATTTGAAATTAGACCATCTTCCATCGGCTTCTGCCATCGTTTTCCACCACACAACGACTCTCTAAACACATCAACTGATTTACTCATCTATTCGTTTTTATAATATTAAGTATTATCCTAACGCTATCTTTTCAAAAGTCAATCTTTTTTTAACCTTTTCTCATTAAATTCTTATTTAAGCAATTTAAATGCTTTTTATATACTGAGCATCACAGGCTAGATGTTCATCCCCGGCTAACGGTTTAGCCAGCTTTGTAAATCCCGCATGTTGATATAAAATATTTGCCACTGCCAATTTTGTATCTGTAACTACATACATTTTTTGGTAGCTTTCCTGCGCAAACGTAATTGATTTTTGTAAAAGGATTTTGGCGAGCCCATGCCCACGAGCCTCTGGTTTTAAATATAGTTTTTGCAATTCACAAACTCCTGGCTGACCGGGTACCGGACCCACACCACAGCCTCCGACAACTTCTTTATTGGTATCATCAATGACTACCCAATAGATGCCATGAGGTAGTTTTTCATAGTATTCGGCCAGTGAATCTAGTTGCGGATCAAAATAGGCGGTTCCAGGTATATTAAGTTGCACATCACGTAAACAATCTTGAATAATTTTTTTTATTGCTTGATTATCACTTGGTTGAATTTTACGAATCTTTAGCATCTTGGTCACTTCAATCTAAATAGAATTAAAAATAAGCATAACCCAATATTTTTGCTTGTCAATATGTGAACAAGGTTCATTCAAACTTAATTATTGTAACAATCTAATAAAACTAGCCATTTTGGCACAACTGTCTCAGTTTTTCTTCGGTGACTTGATCCGCTGCACTCTGAATAACCAGAAAATGAGTTTTTGTAGACGAAATTAAAGTTGTTTCGGTAAGGTATAACTCGCCCACTCGCGGCTTTTTAAGTAACAGACGTAACGTTTGCATGTCTAGTACATCGAGCTGCTCCCAAGGTTGAGAGAATCCAGGTTCATCCCTAATCATTTCGTAGATTTTATACAAATATGATGAATTGGGATTTTCACTATAGAGTTGTCGAAATTGAACAACTCTTTTAGCTGCATATTCATTCCAATCACTAAATAAATCTCGCAAAACAGGATTCTTAAATGTCTGCCAAAGAAGATTTCGTTGAATTTTTGACTTGCTATCCAGCTTTCCATATAGTTCCACAAATGCACGATTCGTTTTTTGAATGATAAAGTTGCGATCCATAATAAATGCTGGATACGGATTTTGAAAATTTAATAACCTTACAAAATCACCGCTAATATCCGGGATATGGTTCAATTCGGGAGGTAACTTTTTTTCAACCAAATTAAATACATAGTTAATTTCGGCGTCATTTAATCGCAAAACTTCACACAATGCCTCTAAAACTTCAACTGATGGATTTACGCCCGTTCTTCCTTGTTCAATTCTTACGTACCAATCCGTACTTAAATTTGCTCTTTCGGCCACCTCTTCGCGAGTAAGTCCACTTGCCCGTCGATGCGTATCTTGAACAATTCCATAATCTTTCAAATTAGCTGTACTTCGTTTATATCGAAAAAAATGTCCCAAAGGTTTTTCATTCATTTGTATCTTTTCCTTTCACTTACTAAGTACCAACCGTTATACGCAATTTTAAAAAATCTGCCAAACTGGGATCATCAATCCTACGATAATTGAGCTCTTCCTCTGTTTTAAATATCCCGTTATGATAAAAATGTTCAAAATATTATAACATTCTTAGGAGGTCATTTTATGACAGTTAAAATTGGAATCAATGGATTTGGCAGAATTGGAAGATTAGCTTTCAGAAGGATTCTAGAACTACAAGATGATAGTACCATAGAAGTCGTCGCAATCAATGATTTAACGAGCCCTCAAATGTTAGCTCATTTGCTCAAATACGACTCTACACATGGCACCTTGCAGGCCGAAGTCAATGCCACACAGGACGCGCTGATTGTGGACGGCAAGTCCTATCATGTCTATTCACAAACTGATGCGGCCAAAATTCCTTGGGTGAAAAATGATGATGTGGATTTTGTTTTAGAGTGCACAGGGTTTTATACAAGTTTAAAAA
>NZ_BJWE01000044.1 GCF_007990205.1 Pediococcus parvulus
ATTTAATTGACTGGTATAAGAAATTATATCGGTTTTTTTGTATTCAAAATTGAAATAGATGGGGAATGCAAAAATGAATTTAAAGGCATTTGTCCAATAAGCTGACACGATTTCATTGATGCGTAAGAAGACAATATCCTGCAGGCCATTTCATCAAATGAGCACAGCTTATCAAAACCCGGGAAAAGTGAGTAAGTAATAGTGGGTTCAAAATATCTTATCCTTTATAGCGGCATAGTAACGCTGAAAAAATTTTTAAAAAAGTTATCTGAAAAGGAATACAAATTTAGCCCAAAACGGCAATTATTGAAGTTTTAACATGCTTGTTTTTGGAACCAGATGTCTTTCAGAAAAGTAGAAATGAAATAATGACTGATAATAGGTATTTTTGTTCTGTAATTAACTGTGAAAAAGATCAAAAAAAACAGCCTAGATAGGCTGAAAAATTTGTAACTGTAACTCACAGAATAAGAAACACACTAAAGATTAAATATAAAATTACGTTTACGATTAAATGCAGTTTTGATTGCTTAATAAATTGGGTAGCTAGCCATGAAATAATAAGTGTACCAACGGCAATTAATCCGAAGGTTGTTAAGTGAGTGACTAATAAAATTACGATACAAAGAATACCAAGACTTAAATGAATCAAAGGACCATAACTGAGTTTATTAATAAAAAATGGATAGAAAATAAATAGAAAACCTAATAAAGGCACGACTAAAACTGATAAGAAGTTGGTTGATAAAAAACCACACTGGATGTAAAACAAGACTTCCGGTAATATAAACGCCGAGCTTATGGTATACAAGATTAGCCCTGCCCAGTTGTTTTTAAAACCTGTGAAAAAAGTTGATAAAGTTACCATACATAAGAAGAGCAAAATACTTATCGTTGGCGAAATACTTGAGAAAGCCAACGCAGCTGCAAGGACTGTGACTCCAGTCATACTCAAAAATATAGGTGTTGAAATTTTATTGGTGAAGCGATCAAAGACAAGAAAATTAAACATGAAGATAAATAATATGACTAAAAGCTGATTGCTAAAAGTATGCTGAATATTAGTATGTACTTGATGGCTGTACAGGGTTGGCACCAACCAAGTGGTCAAACTCTGAATGGCCGTCATGAGTAGTGGCAACAGCGATTTTTTATTAACAGCATTCAAACGTATATTTTGCATCGTTGTATTCTCCTATGTGAAATAACTCAATCGTAAACAAAGTTCGAAGCGACGTCAACTAAAAATCAATCTTTTAAAGAATTTTCATTTGTGATAAAATTGTTAGGATAGCTTTCAATTTACATGATCGTGGAGACAAGCAGATTAGATGCAATCGTATTGCGAATCTAGGTTCATGTGAAATTCATAAGCTGCAAAGCACGGGTTATAACATTGAACAAACATACTTTGTTCCCGAAAGGATTTGCTGTAAAGCAAAGATGCCTTGTAACCGTTATTAATAAGGGGGAAATTTCCACATGCAAGAGAGACATTTATTTACTTCTGAGTCAGTTTCAGAAGGACATCCAGATAAGATTGCAGACCAAATTAGCGATGCAATTTTAGATGCTATGTTAGCACAAGATCCACAGGCTCGAGTAGCTTGTGAAACAACCGTGACAACGGGATTAGTTGTTGTCGTTGGAGAGATTAGTACGACTGCTTACGTTGATATTCAAAAGACCGTTCGTGAAACCATCAAAGAAATTGGCTATAAAGATGGTGAATATGGATTTGATGGTGACAATTGTGCAGTTATGGTTGCCATTGATGAACAATCACCAGATATTGCTCAAGGTGTTGATGATTCTTTGGAAACTCGTGAAGGTGACGCGGATCCATTAGACAAAATTGGTGCCGGAGATCAAGGTTTGATGTTCGGTTTCGCCATTGATGAAACTCCTGAGCTTATGCCATTACCAATCATGTTAAGTCATCATTTGATGCAAAAAACTGCAGCTGTTCGTAAGTCTGGTGAAATTCAATACTTGCGTCCAGATGCAAAAGCCGAAGTGACAGTTGAGTATGATGACGATGAAAAGCCAGTTCGTGTAGATACGGTTGTTTTAAGTACCCAACATGATCCTAATGTAACTTTAGAGACCATCCGCAAAGATGTGCTTGAACATATTATTAAACCAGTGATTCCAGCTAAGTTGTTGGATGATAAGACAAAATACTTTATTAATCCAACCGGGCGCTTTGTTATTGGTGGTCCTCAAGGGGATGCCGGTTTAACCGGGCGTAAGATCATCGTTGACACATATGGTGGGTTCGCCCGTCATGGTGGCGGTGCTTTTTCTGGAAAAGATGCAACTAAAGTTGACCGTTCAGCTAGTTATGCTGCTCGGTACGTTGCCAAGAATATTGTGGCTGCTGGTTTGGCTCATAAAGTTGAAGTTCAGTTGGCCTATGCAATTGGCGTGGCTGAACCAGTTTCCGTTTCAGTAGATACCTTTGGGACTGGTAATGTTTCTGAAGAAAAATTAGTTGAGGCAATTCGTAAGATATTTGATCTTCGACCAGCAGGAATCATCAAAATGTTAGATTTACAGCGGCCAATTTATAAAAAGACAGCTGCTTATGGTCATTTTGGTCGGACAGATATCGACTTACCTTGGGAACATACAGATAAAGTTGATGACTTAAAAGAGTTATTGAAGTAATTATTGAAATCTCTTCTGCAATTCGCGTAGAAGAGGTTTTTTAGGTGGAGAGTGAATTAATGACAGCGAAAAAGACAAACGTTACCTTAGTCACAATTGCGATTTTTGTGGCAACATTTTTAACAGCGGTAGAAGGAACCATTGTTTCAACCGCAATGCCGACCATCGTTGGAGATCTTCATGGCGTTAATTTAATGAACTGGATTGTTTCAATTTATTTGTTAACAAATGCAGTTGCTACGCCAATATATGGTAAGCTAGCCGATCTTTTTGGGCGTAAACGAATCTTCATTATTGGCATCATGATTTTTATTATTGGCTCAACATTGAGTGGGACGGCTAACTCTATGCCAACATTGATTGGTTGGCGGGCGCTGCAAGGTGTTGGGGCGGGGTGTATTATGCCAGTTGCAAACACCATTATTGCGGATATCTACCCATTTGAAAAACGAGCCCGTGTCATGGGCTTTAATGGAGCTGCATGGGGGATTGCTGCGATTGTGGCACCGTTGCTAGGTGGATTTATCGTGGACCAACTCACTTGGCACTGGGTATTCTTTATTAATATTCCGATCGGTTTGTTAACCGTTGCAATGATTGCACTTTACCTGCATGAGGATCCTCACACAGTCTCAACGAAGATCGATTACTTGGGAACTTTGTGGTTAACGATGGCGTTACTTAGTTTGATGTATGGGTTTCAAGTTTTGGGTGAAACCAATTTTACTTGGCAAACTGTTGAAACTTGTTTTGCAGTTACCGTTGTTGCAATTTTTCTGTTTATTAGAAGAGAACAAAAGGCCGATGATCCTATTATTTCGTTAAAACTATTCAAGAATCGCACGTTTATTACCCAAAATTTAGCGACCATGTTGGTTTCTGGATTTTTAATTGGTTTTGAAGTTTATATTCCTACTTGGACACAGGGACTGCTTGGTTTGCCTGCTTCCTTGGCCGGTTTTGCAGTCACGCCTAGTTCAGTTATGTGGATTTTTGGGTCATTTTTAGCGGGTAAGTTTATTCTTAAGCTGACACCCAAACAAACCTTGATGATTAGTCTAGCTATTCTGTTTGTCGGAAGTTTGTGGTTAGCGTTATTGTCACAAACGACACCATTTTGGTTGTTCTTTGTTATTTCTACCATTCTTGGTGTGGGATTTGGAATCACGATTACTTCCACAACGGTGACTTCCCAACGATTAGTCGAGGCAAAGGATATGGGTGTGGCGACTTCTTTCAATACATTAGCGCGTACGCTTGGTCAAACGATCATGATGTCCATTTTCGGGATCATCATGAATGGTACTATGAATAAAGGCATTGCCCAACATTCCAATTTGAATTTAGGGATGATGAATAAGCTGATTAATCCGCAAACAGCTTCCTCATTACCAGCTAAATTATTGCCAACGTTGAGAACTATTTTATATCAGGCGTTGCATAACATTTATTTGGCAGGAGTGTGTTTGATTATTTTGGCCATTGTGATAAATGCGATTGATTATCGAAAAAAACAAAGAATTTAAGAAAGTCGACTTTTAGTTATCGTTTTTGAATGGCAAACAAAATTGGTGGGTCATTTTGTTGATTCATAAATTGATAATTTAAAACTTGAAACTCTTTTTGCGGTAATTTTGTTAAAAAAGTTTGGAGATGGTTCAGCTCATCTTTACCACCTGGATGACCATAATAACTGACCAAAATGACTAGTCCTCCCCGTTGCAAAATTTTTAGGCACTGTTCAACAGCTGAAATTGTGGTTTTTGCATGTGTAATAACGGATTTATCACTACCGGGTAAATAGCCAAGATTAAAAATAGCCGCGGTAATTTGGGTGTCTTCGGGAAGATGATTTGATAAATGTTCATGTCCATCGTGAATTAGGGTAGTTTGATTTAACAACCCAGTTAAAAGCAATTGTGTTTTGGTGGCCTCAAGTCCAGCAGATTGGACATCAAATCCATAAACATGCCCACTTTTACCAACGGCACTGGCCAAGTAGATTGTGTCGTTGCCGTTGCCCACTGTGGCGTCAATCACGGTATCTCCCGGTTGGACAACTTGATCAAGTAACGTGTGGCTATAACGTAATGCAGATTCTAGATTCATTTTTTAAACCTCCGTTTTTGTTGGTAAAATTAAAAATCCTGATAATAAAACGATGGTGGTACCAAATAAAAAGCCCCCAAGAACGTCGCTGGGATAATGAACATTTAAATAAATACGTGACATCCCAATTAAAAGGATCATGCTGATTGCAAACAAATTAACTAAACCGCGTTGCCATTTGGATTTGACGAGGCTTGCAAATATGATCATGATTACGCCTAGAAGAATGATCGTGCTGGTAGAGTGGCCACTTGGGAAACTATAGCCACCGATTGAAATTAGTTTATGCAAAGGGCGAGGCCGTTGTACAAGGAGTTTAATAGCTGTATTTCCTAACGTTCCTACTAAAATGCTAAAAGCCGCAAAACTTAGCAGGCGATAATATTTGACATAAACTAGCCAACCGACAAGAACAAGAGTAAAGCCGATATTTTGCAAAGGATTACCCAAACTCGTAATAAATAAGAAAAATTGGGTTTTAGCGGGTGTTCGATTGTGTTGCATAATTTGCGCAATTGAGTGATCAAAGTTTTGAGTTGCCTGGGTATTTGCAATTACCATCAGCGTAACTATTATAAAGATTATTCCGGTGAGTAAACTGGTTAATAGCCATTCGTGATGTTGTTTATTGGTTTGCATGAATATCTCCCTTATTATTTCAGAATGCGCTTCTAGTATATCAGATTTTTCAAAGGTTTCTTGCATTTTTATGGCTAATTTGATAGGATTAGTCCATTAATGTTAGTTGAAAAGAAGTAGTAAGTGTCAGAGCCCTTTCAGAAACTGTGCGGATAATGTGAGCATAGATTGCGAAGACACCGAACTCATCTTTTTAATTTTATTGGTGAAACAAGTAGCTGGTAACGTGAGTTCGCGTTAAGAATTGAAGTGTTCGACTGACTAATTCAATCGTAAATATAGGTGGTACCGCGGAAAATTTCGTCCTATAAGATATTTTTTAATATCTTATGGGACTTTTTTATATAGAAAGGGTGTAGCTAAATTGGCATATAATCACGATATAATTGAACGGAAATGGCAGCATTACTGGAAAGAACATAAAACTTTTAAAACAAATTCGAGGACAGATAAGCCGAAGTATTACGCATTGGACATGTTCCCTTATCCTTCTGGTCAAGGACTCCATGTAGGTCATCCTGAAGGCTATACTGCCACAGATATCATGTCTCGATTCAAACGGATGCAAGGATTTGAAGTTTTGCATCCAATGGGTTGGGATGCATTTGGCCTGCCTGCAGAGCAGTATGCCTTAAAGACCGGTCATAATCCTCGTGAGTTTACAGCACAAAACATCAAGAACTTCAAACGGCAAATTCGTTCATTAGGTTTTTCATATGATTGGGATCGTGAAGTCAATACGACAGATCCTAAGTTCTATAAGTGGACCCAATGGATTTTTGAACAAATGTACAAAAAGGGTTTGGCCTATGAAAAAGAAACACTTGTGAACTGGGCTCCTGACATGATGGGCGGCACAGTTGTGGCCAATGAAGAAGTTGTTGATGGTAAAACAGAGCGCGGTGGTTATCCAGTTTACCGTGTCCCAATGAAACAGTGGATGCTGAAGATTACGGCTTATGCAGATCGTTTGCTGGATGACTTGGACTTAATTGATTGGCCTGAAAGCATCAAGGAAATGCAACGTAACTGGATTGGCCGTTCAACTGGTGCCAGCGTCAATTTTAAAGTTGACGGGACAGATGATCAAATTGAGATATACACAACCCGTCCTGATACGCTGTTTGGCGCAAGTTACATGGTTATTGCCCCAGAACATGCATTGGCTAAAAAACTAACCACAGAGGCTCAAAAAGCGGTTGTGGAAGCCTATGAAAAGAAGATTGAGACTAAATCTGACTTGGAACGGACCGACCTGAACAAAGACAAAACTGGGGTTTTCACTGGATCTTATGGAATTAATCCTGTTAACGGCGATAAAATACCAATTTGGATTGCAGACTATGTGCTTGCTTCATACGGAACTGGTGCAATCATGGCGGTTCCAGCTCACGATCAACGTGACTGGGAGTTTGCGAAGAAATTTGATTTACCAATTACACCTGTTATTGAAGGTGGCGATGTAGAGGATGCTCCTTATACTGAGGACGGTGTTCATATTAATTCCGATTTCTTAAATGGAATGGATAAACAAACTGCTATTGATAAGATGATTGATTGGCTTGAAGATAAAGGGGTCGGTCATAAAAAAGTTAATTATCGTTTGCGAGACTGGATTTTCTCCCGTCAACGATACTGGGGGGAACCAATTCCTGTTATCCATTGGGAAGATGGCGAAACTACACTAGTTCCCGAAGACGAATTACCTTTAAAACTGCCTGCAACTAAAGATTTACAAACCTCAGGGAGTTACGAAAGTCCACTTGCTAACTTAAAAGAGTGGGTCAACGTGGTGGATGAAAACGGCCGTAAAGGTCGCCGTGAAACGAACACCATGCCACAGTGGGCGGGGAGCTCATGGTACTTCTTGCGTTATATTGATCCGCATAATGACGAACGAATTGCCGATATGGATCTTTTGAAGAAATGGTTGCCAGTTGATCTTTACATTGGTGGCGCGGAACATGCCGTCTTACATTTACTGTATGCGCGTTTCTGGCACAAAGTGTTGTATGATCTCGGCGTTGTTCCAACTAAAGAACCATTCCAGAAGTTAGTGAATCAAGGAATGATCTTAGGTGACAACCACGAAAAAATGTCGAAATCAAAGGGTAATGTCATTAATCCAGATGATATTGTCGATCAATATGGAGCCGATACCTTACGCTTATACGAAATGTTCATGGGTCCTTTAACGGAATCGGTTTCTTGGAGTGAAGACGGCATTCACGGAAGTGAGAAGTGGATCGAACGGGTTTGGCGTTTAATGATTGATGAAAACAATCATTTGCGTGACCGGGTGACAACGTTTAATGATGGTAAATTAGATAAAGTTTATAATCAAACGGTTAAAAAGGTGACACACGATTTTGAGCACTTACATTTCAATACTGCAATTTCACAGATGATGGTGTTTGTGAATGAAAGTTATAAGGTTGATGCCTTACCAGTACAGTACATGGAAGGATTTGTCAAAATGCTTTCACCAGTTATGCCCCATGTTGCCGAAGAGTTGTGGCAATTGTTGGGCCATGATGACACAATTACGTATGCAAAATGGCCAACTTACGATGAAGATAAGTTAGTTGAGTCAACTGTTCAAGTTGTTCTCCAAGTCAACGGAAAAGTTCGTTCCCACATCAAAGTAGCTAAGGATACAAGCAAAGCAGACTTGGAAAAGATTGCCTTGGCTGACGAAACTCTAAAAGAATGGATAGATGGTAAAACGGTCCGAAAAGTGATTGCAATTCCTAATAAAATTGTGAATGTGGTTGCTAATTAAGACTTAGAAAAGAGAAAAGTGAAAAAAGGCGGGTAGATTCTGAGCGTAGCCGAAGTTAACATATGGTTCGTTACTTGAACCGTTTGTTGATGTAGCTGAGTGGAAGAGTCTGCCTTTTTTGCTTACATTTAGATCCTGAAAGTTTCTTTATATTTTCTTACGAAATGAATTTAAATTTGAATTGCCCTGTAGTAATGATAAAATGATTAAGATTGAGTATTCGAAAGTAGGTCGATAAATTATGGCTGAGACGCCTCAAGATAAGTCACAGACAACTGATGCGGGATTTCAACCGCTAAGACAAACAAGTAAAGAATCCACTTCAAAAGATAAAATGATTGAAGGCTCAGCCTGGATGACGGCTGGTAGCATTTTTTCACGCTTGTTAGGTGCAATCTACATTATTCCTTGGGTAATCTGGTTTGGCACTATGAGTAATCAAGCGAATGCCTTATTTGCAAAGGGATATAATATTTATAGTTTCTTTTTAATTGCAGCGATTGCTGGGATTCCATCTGCGATTGCCAAACAAGTGGCACATTACAATACAATCAATGAATTTGCAGTGGGCCAACGGTTATATAAACGAGGACTATTGTTGTCCGGCGCTACCGGGATTGTGTGTGCACTGATTTTGTATTTTGGGGCACCATTTCTTTCTAATCATGATCCCAATGTTATTCCGATTTTGCACTCACTTGCCTGGGCAGTTTTGATTATTCCAACGATGAGTTTGACTCGGGGTTTTTTTCAAGGCTATCAGGAAATGGCACCATCAGCAATTTCACAATTTGTTGAACAATTAGCCCGTGTGGCCTACATGTTGATTACGGCATTTCTAATCATGCATGTTCACCATGGTAATTGGGTGAGTGCCGTTTCCCAATCTACATTTGCAGCCTTTATTGGTGCGATTGGCGGGATGTTGGTTTTAGTTTGGTATTATTTCCGTCACCGATCTCGTTTAAGAGAATTGGCCGAGAATAGTAAGCAAGAACTGGCAATCCCGACTAAGCAGTTGTATAAAGAAATTATTGCTCAGGCGACACCATTTATTATTATTGGATCTGCAATTACAATTTTTCAATTAATTGACCAATATACATTTTTTAACATCATGCAACGGGCCTTTGACTATTCGACGACTGTGGTCAACACCTTGTATGCTGATTTTGCGTTTAATTCTAATAAACTCATTATGATTGTGGTTTCCTTAGGATCTGCAATGGCGATTACGGCGGTGCCAATGTTATCTGAGGCTAAAACCCGCGGTAATAAACGAGAAATCAATAATCAGATTACGGATGCTTTACTTTTGTTTTCGTTTTTTATGATTCCTTCAGCACTTGGTATGGCTGCCATTGCCCAGCCTTTGAATACACTTTTTTATCACTATGATGTTGTGGGAACTTTAGTTCTGCAGGCATCTTCATATGTGTCCATTATTTTGGGACTGTTTACGGTAATTTCAGCAATTATGCAAGGAATTTCCGAAAATGTCCGCGCGGTTGGTTACTTTGCGATTGGCGTCGTTGTTAAATTTGCCTTACAATTTCCACTGGTATCTTATTTTGGAGTGATGGGTCCTCTTCTTTCGACGGCGATTGGATTCGGGGTAGTGAGTTGGTTGATTCTACGTCATCTAAATCAAGAGTATGGCATAAGTTTCCATCGTATCAGCAGACCTTTTGCAGGGATCCTCGTATTTAGCGTTTTAACTTTTATTGTGGCGTATGCAACTGTCCACTTGAGCTATTTAGCATTGAACCCTAATAGTAAATTTATGGCTGTTTTCGTATCGGTTTTGGCAGCCTGCTTAGGTGGAATTGTTTATTTATATGCGACTTTAAAAACGAGATTAGCGGATATGATGATTGGCGATCGGGTTGAACGGATTCGAAGAATATTACGGATCCATTAAGGAGCGCGTTATGCGAATTGATAAGTTTTTGCACCAGATGAATATTGGAACACGAAGTCAGGTTACCCAGTTAATTAAAAAGGGTGCAGTTACCTTAAACGCACGCAGAGTACTCACTGGCAAAACGCAATTAAATCCAGGTCAAGATCTGGTAAAATTGGGTGAACGTGAGATTCAATATCAAGTTCATTATTATTATTTGCTCAACAAACCTTTGGGTGTCATTTCTGCGTCAACGGATAACCATCAAAAAACAGTAATGGATTTGTTTAATAAGTCTGATTACCGTTCTGACCTTTTTCCAGTTGGCAGACTTGATAAGGATACGGAGGGACTCCTACTTATTACCAATGATGGCGATTTAGCACACAAGCTGTTATCACCAGCCCATTATGTTAAGAAAGTTTATGAAGCGACAGTAACTGGTAAACTTGATGATCAAGTCATTGAAAAATTTGCTAAGGGGATTACGTTAAAGGATGGGACTGAGTTATATCCAGCCAAACTTGAAATCCTAAATTATAACAAACTTGAAGATACGACTAAAGTTCACGTTCAAATTCAGGAAGGCAAATATCACCAGGTACGGCGAATGTTTGGCGCGATGGGTGAAAAGGTTGTACATCTTCAGCGAATTCAAATGGGGACCTTGGCTATTGATGTTGGTTTGTTGCCAGGTAATTATCGTGAATTAAGTCAAGATGAGGTCGATGACTTATTGGTTTTAACTAAATAAAAACGAAAAGAGGCCGCGCAAAAACATAGGTTTTGCGCGGCCTCTTTCTACTTCTCGAATATTATTGGGCTACTAAAACGTGAAAAAAAGACAGATTTCAGGATATGCTTAAGATCTAATCGTTTTTTTACTCTCGTTTTGAAAATTTTGCCATTGCTTGCGGAATTTGGTTAATAATCTGATGCGGTAAGGTAACATACTGCGTTTTACCTAATTCATCGGCAATATAACTGTGCAAATAGGTTGCACTGAGAATTGCTTGAATTTCGTGATCTGAAAACTGAACAACAAAGCCACCAATCATGCCGGCTAATGTGTCACCCATCCCGCCAGTTGCCATTTCAGGACCACCCAGTTTTAATTGGTAAACAGTATCATTGGTATAAATTTCAGTGTGATACTTTTTTAAAACAACGGTGGCTTGTAATTTTTGTTGGGCTTTTCGATTTTTGGTTTCGGTTTGTTCAGCAATCGGAATGCCAGACAGTCGTTGCCATTCCATCTCGTGAGGTGTAAAGACGATCTTGGCATCTGGGAGGGATAAGTGGTGGGCAGCTACTAGATCGATCGCAGAACCGTCAATAATCAAATGTTGAGTAGATTGAATGGACTGAAAGACAGCCTGCACAACTTGGAGAGCCAATTTGTCTTCACCTAAACCAGGGCCGATGACAATGCCGTCGACTGTTTTGATTAATTTTTTAAGTTCCGTATCATTTTGAAAATCGATCACCATTGTTTCTGGAAGGCGAGCGTGCAGACTAGCAAAGTTGGTGGAATGAGTGGCAGTGGTTACCAAACCAGTACCAGAATAGACTGCGGCACTACTAGTTAAGATAATCGCACCACCAAATTGAGCATTACCACCAATGACTAATAAGCGTCCAAATGAACCTTTGTGCGTGTGAGTGGCTCGTTTTTTTATGGTTTCTGTAACCATTGATTGTGTAATTGTTTTCATAAAATTAGTCCTCCATAAAGTTAGTATAACGAAAAAAATACGATAGTAAAATCAGAAGGGCCTTTTACTATAAGAATTCATAAGCGTTTGCTACAATGAAAATAGATAAACTAGAAAGCGAGATGAGTACCATGCAAAATCAACAATATCAAAATATTTTAGTCGGAATCGATGGTTCTGAAACTTCAATGAGAGCACTAGATAAGGCAATTGATGCCGCAATTCGAAACCAAGCCAAACTATATATCGCGCAAGTTTTAAAACCCCAATTATCAACTGTAGGAAGGGCATCTATAGGGTTTGGCGTCGTTGAAACAGATATAGATGATGAAAGTCGTCTGAAAGAGCAAAAGCAACTTTTAGATGACGTGGTAGCTCAAGCAAAGGACAAGGGTGTTAAAGATGTCACGAGCATTGTCAAGATTGGCAATCCACGAGAAGAGTTAGCTCGTAATATTCAACAAGCACAAAAGATCGATTTAATTTACATTGGGGCAACAGGTGCAAATCGGGTGGCGCAAATGTTTTTAGGATCGAACACAACTTATATTCTAGAGAATTCTATTGCGGACGTTATGGTGGTTAGATAAAAAATTGCCAAACTTGAATTAAGTAAGGTATAGCGAAATAGCTATTTAGGATCGGTAAATGACTGTTCCGCTATTCGTTTACTCAAAAAAAGAGAAACACGGCATTAACTATTAAAATAAGTAAGGAGGCATACTGAGGGAAATCTAAGGACCTTAGTAGACTAACAGATGAAAACATTAATTGTGCTTGAAAATGTGGTAATGGATGGTGTGAAACGTGCGGCAACTGTTTTGGGGAATGCTCTGACTAAATATGCAGATGTGACTTATTATTCATTAGAAAACGTCACGCCTTATTACGAATTAAAAGCCAAACTGGTTGTGGCAAAACGACCAGCCTCCGGACACGTTCTTAATTTTTTTGGTGAAAAACCTTATGAAAATTATCGTGATCAGATCGATGATTTAAGTGAATTTATTGAACAGGGTGGTTTCCAAAGCGTTATTTTAGCTGCCGGATTGACCACAAGTTTTGGTCCGTTAATTAAAAAAAGAATTCCAAATGTTCGAATTGTGGCCTGGATGCACAACAACTATAAGACTTATCTGACTCAATATTATCAACGAATGGAAAAAGAATTTGTGGCTGGTTTGAAACAAGCGGATGCGGTTGTTGTTTTAACAGATTCAGATTTAAAAAATTATCGTCAGTTTAATCCGAATACTGTCAAAATATACAATCCGCTAACTTTGAATCCAGATAAAAAAGCCGATTTAACTTCTCATACAATTGCATTTACAGCACGAATTGCGATTCCACATAAAGGAATTGATTTATTATTGGAGGCTGCTCAGTATTTGCCAGATGATTGGAAGATCGCCATTGCCGGACAAGGAGTGCCAGAGCAGATGGCTTTATTCAGACAACTAGTTGAAAAATTTGATGTGGCAGATAAAATTATCTATTGGGGCGCGCTGAAAGATAAGGCGTTACAGGAACACTATGAAACGGCATCAATTTTTGTATCCACTTCGCGGTGGGAAGGGATGCCACTTGTGATTGGTGAGGCCATGGGATTTGGTTTGCCAATTGTCGCCATGGAAAACACGGGATCTGCAGAGTTTCTTGGTCACAATCAATATGGCGTGTTAACGAAACCTGAGGACGTGATGGACTTTGTCAAAGAACTTAATAAAGTCATAATCAGTGAGCCGTTACGGCATATTTATTCTAAGAAATCATTAGAACGTATTCAGGCGTTTAAGATTGAAACGATTATTAAACAGTGGTTACCGCTTTTAGGCAGTAATTCTGCTGGTTTATCTAAGGCGTTTTAAAAATAATTTTTAAATATGTAAATTAACATTGAAAACGACTTCAATTTTCGATATGGTAAGGTTAGTAAATAAGAAAGTCGATGATCATAAGTGTATAAATTAATCGTTAGCGATTTGGATGAAACGTTACTTGGTAGCGATGGAAAAATCTCTCAAGAAAATATCGAGGCTATTAAAGCAGCCTCCAAAAAGGGAGTTAAGTTCGTGCCCAATACGGGCCGAGGCTTTGCTTCAGTGCAAGTTTTATTGCAAAAATTAAGTCTCTATCAAGAGGCTAATGAATTTGTGATTTCTTATAATGGTGGCGCAATTGTTGAGAACCAGGATAATAGGGTTCTTCAAACAAATGAAATGACGTATGAAGAAGCCAAAGGTGTTTTTGAAATTACTTCTCAATATCTGCACAATGATACCCATGTGTATACGTTAAACCAATTGTATATCTATAATCCCCGTGAAGAGGATCTGGCTTACTTGAAACCACGGCATGTGAACTATCACATCATGGAAAATGATGATTTTTCAATTTTTAAAGATGATAAAATTATGAAAGTCATTACCATGAATCCTGACCAAGAGGTTTTGCGGCCAGTTCATGATAAGGTGATGGATACTTTTGATAACCAGTTGAATGCCAGCTATTCTTCCGGGATGTATGCTGAGTTTAATCATTTAGGCACTGACAAAGGAACGGCAACCTTGGAGCTTGCTGACTCTTTAGGAATCAAAAAAGACGAAATTTTGGCGCTTGGTGACAATAGTAATGATCTTCCTATGTTACGTAAAGTGGGAATGCCTGTTGTTGTGGCAAATGGAACTACTGAGGCAAAGAGTTTAGCTAAATATGTGACTAAGAATAATTATCAAACTGGGGTTGCCGAGGCAATTGAAAAGTTTGTGTTATAAATCCATATTAGTTTAGGTCATGGAGGAACAAGATGTTAAAAGCAGCATTAGTGGGTGTCCCTGGTTTAATTGCAATTATGCTAGTGGTAATCACATTGTATGTACAACTGCCATTCTGGCTTTTAATCGTGCTGTGGGCAGTTGGATTTGTTGCTGCCATTATTTTGGTCACGGTGTTTGAACTCAAAATCAAATTAGCAGCCATGAAACGGGATGCAGAAGAAGCAGTCAAAAAAGAACAATCTGAGAAATAAAGAGGGATTATTATGTTTATGTCTACGGAAGAAATCAACGTGGGTCATACAATTGTGGGGATCGTTTCTGCCACAAGCCGGATTATGTTATCGGCTGATGAAATTGACCAGTATCAAATGTTTGACCAACTTATTGAAGAAACTAAAAATAAATTAAGTAAACGGGCTGAACTTAAAGACGGGGACGGTTTAATTGGGGTACATTTTAACACAGAAGTTGTGAATGTGAGTGTGGCGCCAAAGTTTTTGATTGTAGTGGGCTACGGTACCGTGGTTAAACTAGATAAGTGAGTATTATCTGAAGAATAATCTTTTTGACAGTAAGTGGCGCACAAGTTTAATAGAGCTTTTCATTCTTTTGAATATAGTGTAAAATGATTACTGTTGTTTAGCCCCAGTGGCGGAACTGGCAGACGCGCAGCGTTCAGGTCGCTGTATGGGCAACCATGTACAGGTTCGAATCCTGCCTGGGGCATTTTAGTACAATATAGGAACTTCTTAGAAATCAGGAATGGCTTTATACCGGCATTCCTGATTTTTCGTTATCACAAGAAAGCACTAGAAAACACTAACAAGTAAATACATTTTGCACAAATTTTGCACAGCTAGGAAATCTTTGACGCCTTATCTGATGCCTTTTTAACAGTTAATTTATTTAATTCTTTTTCTATTTTTTGATCAGATCGTGCTTTAAACTCATCAATCAGATATGCATATATTTTCGATGTAGTTGATAGATCAGAATGGCCTAACCGTTTAGAGATCACATACAGATCTATTCCAGAGGCTAATAAGAAGGCCACATGAGTATGTCTTGT
>NZ_BJWE01000045.1 GCF_007990205.1 Pediococcus parvulus
GGTGGCTAACTTGATTATAAAATTCGCGTAATTATTTTCACACTATAATATTTTAGAAAACGTTATTATTGAATGTTCAGTCCAACACGGATTTTTGAGTGTTAACTCTCACGTGACGTTATTTCAATTAACATTCGTGTATGATAAACTGATCAAAGAAGCGATCACTCGGGGGAATGAAAGATGAAAAGCAAGAAAATAAGCATTGACTTTGATTGGAAGAAAAACGTAAAACTTTTTGGGATATTGTCATTTTATATATTTATCAGTATATTTTCACTATTTTTTTTAAGGAAAACTGGTTATATTTTTAGGGGCGATGATTTGCATTTTCACATTGACAGAATTGAAAACCTTGCGCATCTTTTAAAACATCACTCTTTATTTTCATTTATCACTACATATTCTTATAATAATGTAGGAATTGCTATGGACCAGTTCTATCCAAATTTATTTATTTATCCATTTGCGGTTTTACGTCTGGTGATTAAAAATCCTGTTTCGGCAATATATGATGGATTGATGATTCTAAATTTAATGACTTGTCTGGTTGCTCATTATTCTTATATGAAGTTTTCTGGGTCAACTTTTAAAGCGTTTATCTTTACGAATTTTTATTTTTTTTCAACTTATCGTTTTATTGATATGCTTACACGTTTTGATCTCGGAGAACTTTTAGCAATTGCATTCGTTCCCTTAGCCTTTCTTGGGTTTTACGAAGTTTTTTTTGCAGATGTAAAAGAATGGCCAATTCTTGCAATCGGAATGAGTTTGATTTTATATTCCCATCTTTTGAGTTTAGTAATTGTTACTTTTTTCTTTTTTATTATTTTAATTCTTAATTTTAAAAAGATTAAAAACATTCTAAAATCCTTAAAATGCCTGTTTCTTGCGGTTGGCTTGTTTTTCATTCTAGCTTTTGGATTCATATATAACCTTTTATATACCTTTCACGGTAATTCGATTAAAACACCTGCTGTAACCAATTTACAACAATCGGCTATAAATCCGGGTAACCTTTTTGAAAGTTCATTATCAAATAGTATATCAGGATTCGGTGGTCAAACGTATAATGTTGGTTTCGTTGCAATAATAATTTTACTATTAATATTGTTTAAAAAAAATATAGTTATAAACCATCATAAGCAAGTTGTTATTTGGACACTGGTCAGTTTGTTCATTTCTACAAATTTATTTCCCTGGTTTTTACTGCAAACTACTCCATTTGCAATTATCCAGTTTCCATGGCGTTTTTTGATTATCGCTAACTTTTTTATATCTCTTCTTGGAGTTGATGTGATTACTCCAATATTTAAACTGAAAAAAAATAAAATTTTCATTTGGCTACTACCTATATTTTTGCTGCTGCTTAATTTAAGTGCAGTTGATCAGTTTATTGACCAGCGGCAGACGTTGCCTGTGGTAAACTTTACTTTAAAGTCCACAGATAGTGCCGCACACGCACACCAAATAAAAGTAAATAATTCAAATTATTATCGATTAACCAAATTAAATAATACTAGTGACTACATTCCACTAGATGATAAAATTGCTAGACCCGCTGATATTGAAATTTTTCATCGAGTTATTAATCATAGGGGAATTTTGCAAAATGGACATACTATCAAGTTCAAAAGGGTTATTAGTATTCCTAATGGTATGAAGTATAAAATAAGTGAAAGTTCTGGAAACTATAGAATTTCTTTGCCGTTTTATATTTACAATAAAAAAAATTATGTTGTCAAAATTGATCATCACGTGGTGCCATTACGTCTCAGTAAATATAAGTTAGCTAATGTGAAGATCTTCAAAAATGATAGAGAAATCCAAATAAACTATGTTCCAACAACTTGGCAAAAAATTGCTATAAGCATTTCTGTTGTTGGTGCAATTGTTGTTTTAGTGTTTGCAATTCTAAAATCTGTAGGACGGCTGATTAAGTATTGAAAGGATCATATTACCTCATGTTAAAAAAAATGCAACTCAAATCTAGAAAAAGTATTTGGATAACTATGGCTATATTTTTTATCTTTATACTAATTACTTTACTTTTTTCTTATTCTTTATGGAGCACTAAAAAATATCCGGTTGTTATCAGTACAGATTTCTTCTTTCATATGAATCGTTTGAGAAGTTTTTTAATGTCAATTCATAATGATCAATATTTTCCAAGAATAGCAGTGGGCTTTCTAAATGGTAACGGATATTCTTCTCCACTTTTTTACAGTAATTTAATTTTTTATCCTTTGATATTGTTTTCTAAAATGCCTTTTTCCTATTTAACTTATTACAAATTACTATTATTGATATATAATTTTTCGGGTTTAGTAATCACATATTTCTGTGCTTTAAGGATTTCAAAGAAAAAACTAATTTCTTTTTTTGTTGCGATCTTGTATATGACTTCAATTTTTTATCAATATGAAATGCTGGTAAGAAATGCTTTAGGAGAAGGAATTGCAATGGCATTTCTTCCGATGGTTGTTTTAGGTATCTACAACTTAGTTTATGCTAAAAATCATGGTTGGTTTGTGTTGACCATTGCTATGACGTTATTGGTGTATACGCATTTGATTACAACTGCCTTGTGTGGTTTTGGGATGCTCGTTTATTTGATGCTTCATTTAAAGATAATTTGCAATAAAACAGCTATATTTATTAATCTTTTTAAGGCAGCTGTTGTTAGCTTTTTACTTTCGGCGGGCTTCCTCTTACCTATGATAGAACAACTAAAAAAGGTGAAAATGTGTGTAAATGCAAGTCAACTAGGCAATATTGAGCATTACATAAAAACGCCGTTTAACTTATTTCAAGATACTTTTGGTCTTTCACTAACATCTGCCAATATTGGGATCGTTTTTGTTGTTCTATTAATTTTAAGGTTTTTTATTAAAAAAAAGAATACATGGATGTTACGTGGCGATAAATTTATAATTGCTGGTGTACTTATTGCAATTTTCTCAACTAACATAATTCCATGGGAACAATTATTGGATTATACTGGTTTAGCATTTATACAATATCCTTTACGGTTAAATACCTTTTCAACGTTATTCTTAGCAGTTGGCAGTACTTTATACGTTTATGCTTTTATAAAGGAACATCAAAATATCGGTAGTTTTGCAACGCAAAAGTATGTATTGTCATTTGTTACTTTGATTCTATTTTTAAATTTTTCAACTATTTTCTCAATTACTTCTGTTGCACGCAAGCCACAGGAAACTATAGTAAATAGAGTGACTTCCATTAATTCGATGGAAATAGGACAAGGCGCGGAATATTTACCTGTTGGAACACGCACAGGTAAATTAGGTTCGAAAGTTGAAACCTCAAATGGAAAAATCAAAAAGATCGAAAGAAATTTAAACAGTTTTGATGTTGATTATGTAGCTGCTGGGAACGATAAGAAAGGTAAAATTGTTTTTCCATTGATTTATTACCCTGGGTATAAAGCTACACAAAATGGAAAATACTTGACAATATATAGATCTGATAATCATCAAATTAAAGTTTACCCGAAGAAATCAGGCACAATTCATGTTTGGTATGCAGGTACGAAAATTCAAAAATATTCAAGCTTGGTTTCTATTCTAACTTTGTTAGTATTTGGATTTGCATTATTATATTATATATTTTCAAGTGTGTTTTCACGTGGAAAGTCGTGTAAATAAACATAAGTGATTAAAATTACGCTGATAGTCCTGGCAGTAGACTAAACTGCCGACAAAAAAAGAGCAAAATCAACAAATGATTTTGCTCTTTTTTCTGTAAATACATATAAATATCAAGTTTTGTGTTGATTACTTACTTTATGAATCCTTTAATTTTTATAGAATACTGTTTACCAGCAGTAATATCATATTGTATTAATTTATAGTCTTTTAATATTTGTTTTGCCTTCTTTGAAAGATTTTTTTCAGGAATATATTGACCAGATGAGTTCATAAATTTATTTCGCTCTGCGGCAGGAATATATTTATTTATTTCCGTCAATAGTGCAATATATGGTGAGACCTTGGTGTCAGTTTGTTCGAATACCATTGGCGTAAACATGTTTGGAGATACTACTTTTGTATTTTTGAGCGATTGGTGCTTAAAGTTACTATAAATAAAGTAATTGGTCTGATGAAGTTTATTGTCATATTTAGTAGCATTGTTTCCTGAAACGATAGAACCATCGTAAAGCCCTGGAAGATGATCGCCGTACCAAACGATTGTAATGTGCTTTTTCATTTTAGCTACTTTATTAATTAACATTTTTAAAGCTTTATCTGTATAGTTTAGTCCTTGAGAGTAAGATTCAACTTTCTTCAAACTATAATTCCATAATTTACCAGTTGCCTTGTAATTATTTTTCGTGTAAGTTCCAGGCGTATAGGGCATGTGGTTTTGCATCGTTGATAATTGTATAAATTGTCCTCTATTTGTTGAGTTAAGTTGTTTTAACAGTTGACGATAAGCAGAATCATCAGAAATATACTGCGACTTTCCAATCTTTTTGGTATACGATAATTTGCTTCCATTAAAGTTATAAAAATGTTGAAATCCGAATTTTTTGAAGACGGTTGTTCGGTTATAAGTAGTACCTGTGTACGGATGAATTGCATTGTTTATTTTAAAATAGTCAGTAATAACTGGTAGGTTATTTACTTTTGGGACTAAGAAGACATATGGTGTCACCAGGGATGGATCAAAGTTGTTCATTGAGAGACCGGTTAATGCCTCAAACTCAATATTTGCTGTACCACCACCGTAGCCAGAACTGTACATCAAACCAGAAGTGTTTGTGCTTTCAATTTTTTGCTCGAATGGAATTGGGTTTTGGGATAATTTTACAGTTGGAACCATACGAGGATCCGCATAGCTTTCACTCAGAACGTAGACGATAGTTTGTGAATTCAGATTTTTGTTTTTCCTAGTGCGATTAATTTGATTGGCAATGTTTTTATAGTGCAAAGCAACGTTTTTAATCTTGCTTTGACTGTAACCATTGGGCTTGTCCATAGTTTTGATTATAAGAGTTCCCATAAAAGTAGTTGCAGGTCCGTATTTGTTTGCAGCTGCTTCTAGAGCCTCAGGGTGGGCCTGAAATCCGGAATTGTTGAGAACGGTAAAGAAGACATTTTCATTGGTTGGTTTTTGATTTTTCCAAGCAATTAAATTCAATTGATTTTCAGTTTGAGCAAAACCGTATAGAATAAAGCAAGTACCGATAAAAATGACTAATCGAGCGGGTATTTTATAAATTCTTCCTTTAAAAAAGAAATGTTGCATAACTGTTGAGAATATGATTAAGGTTATTAAACTAATTAAAAGGCTTATAACAATTTTTAAATTTACCATTTTTACAATATCAGGTAAAGATTTAATTAATCCGAAGTCTGAGCCAATGATTGGTTCATCACGTGCTGCAATTTTTGCAAAATTTGCGTAACTCCAGATTAGCATTAACATGACGAAAATTGTGTTGGAGTACCAGAAACGATTGAAAATTGTTTGTATAATTAAATAAATCAAGGCGATTAGAAGCAAATTGATCAATTCTAAATAAAATTTACCATTTTGACGCCAAATCATAGTTTTTAATCCTTCTCCGTAGAACTGAGAGTAATTAAGGATTAGATAACAGGTGCTAATTAAAAATACTGAGACTGGTAGGGAAAATAATTTGTTTTTAAAACTCTGAAAACGAAGAGCCAATCCTAAAGAAACAATAAAAGAATAGAGAGTAGCAAATAGAATTGTTGTCAAGCTAAAAAGTACTAAGTGGCGTAAAATGTTTGGTAAATAATTAGGATTTTGTGCACCAATATAACGTGTTAAAATTTGTTCAGTTAAAGGATTTGAAAATATCAATATCAGTCCTAAAGTCATATTAACGCTGGTTAAAGAGATCGTAGTTTCATTTGGACCACCATCGAAAATTTTTGAAGAAAATAGAATCAAACAAATTAACCCGCCAATTGGTAATAATGCATGTAATATAGAGGTTGATGATGTATGAAGTGCTACAATAACTAGAATGGCTTCAACACAAAGTGCAACATACTTAATTATAGAAGGTATAGAGCCAAATAACTTACTTTGATAGAGACACGAATAGGATCCAAAAAGGAGTGAAAAAAATGTCCAAAAAATTAAATTTAATAATGTGAAATGATTTAAAACTAAAGTTTCACACAATAGTGCAATGAAAGCAGCTAAAAACGATATAGAGCCAACATTGCTGCTTATTTTAATTGATGCATAGTGGAAAATGAATGTGAAAATTAAGAAGCCCAGAACAACTGTAATAAACCAGTAATTACGTATTGCAACTGGGAAAAGAGATTTTAGAAAAGTCAGTTGATTAATGCTGGATACATCAATGCTAAAGAGTAAAGAAATGAGTGGAATACTGAAACAAAGTAACGTTCCATAAAATTGAACTATTTTAATCAATCGAATTTCTTTTAAATCTAAAGACTTTCCAATAATGAAAGCAATGGATATTAGGCTTATATTTTTGAAAAGAGCCAAAAACTTCAGTGCATCATAAGTTGTTGCTGCCAACTTCAAATTGGAGGAATCATATATTATTGTTGCAAAAACTGAAATAACGAATGTTAATCCGAAAAATATGGTCAGAATAGCAGATCTTCGATTTAATTTTGAAAAAATCATAAGCGAACCCCTTTTAAAATAAAAATTCATTAACTCTTAATATCATAACACTTTCCTGACGGTATTCTAATTACAAAAAGAATTGTTTATTTTTATTTCAGGCAAATCAAACAAATTTTTTTAAGACTAACTTTGGTTAATTGAACTCGTTTTAGGGTAGAAATTTTAAGAGATTATCAAAACCTAATTAGGAGTTGCAAAAAACTCACATTGAGAAAATCTCTCAATGTGAGTTTCTTATTAGAATAATTAAATCTTTAAACATTTATTTCGTAGCTTCTTGCACAACCTTTGCCATTGCCTGTTTTTGATAAGCAGCAGTGGCTTTTTTGGTTGCTTCAGTTGTCAAAGCTTTTTGTTTGGCAACTGACAATGTTGGATCCTTTTTCATCGCCGCTGTGACGGCTTTTTTAACTGCAGCTGTCACATAAGCTTTTGCTTCTTTTTTCATATTTGCTGAATTTTGTTTAACTAATTTTTGAAGTTTTTTAGCCTGAGCTGAACTCAAAGTTAGCCAATCTTTATTGATCTCAAGTGCATTGCGATGCTTTACTAATTTATGATCATTACCTGCAATACCGAACCAAAGTTTATAGCCAGAACTCTTATAAACCCACCGCGTTGTTTTGGTGACAACACGTGGAGTGCCAGAAATCACCTTAACTTTATTAGAAGTTTTGGAAGGGTCTGGGTTAGTTGTGATCGGTTTCTTTTGAGAGGCATTTTCTTTATAGATGTAAACGCGATTCTTACTGGAAGTTCCAACATCTTGATATAGCAACATTTTAAGTTGTTTAGAAGGCGAAACGGAAATAAGATCTGTTGTTTTAGTCGTTGTGACTTTCTCCATGCCAAAGTGGTCGCTGTCATTTAAAACGATCAAGACAAGTGAGAGGCCCAACAACGCTGCTAAAACAATACTTACTGTCCATCGTATAAATGGTTTTGAAATACTTACCATGCTGATGAACAGGGCGATGGCAAGAACTACAACTGCAACAATAATCATTAGTTCTCACCTCCGTTAACAACTTTTTCTGGTTTGATTGAACGAGGGCTTCGACCACTTACAAAGAAGGAAACGACAAGTCCAATTAAACAAAAGGCAATAGCAGCGGCAAATGCAGCATGATAGCCACTTAGGGTTGCATTCATAAAATCATTTTTATAGTTCAATGGTGCTGATTTAAGCAAGCTCTTTTCAGGTGCTTGATTGTTGGTCACATTAGTCAAAATACTGATTAATATAGCTGTTCCTACAGATGAGGCTACCTGACGAAGCGTGTTATTTACGGCAGTTCCGTTACTCATTAAATGCAATGGCAGAGCATTCATCCCAGCAGTAGTAACTGGCATCATGGTCATTGAAATTCCGGCCATTCGAACACCATATAATACAGTGATATAAATGACAGGTGTGGTGCGTGTGATAAAGGCAAACGGAATGGTTCCGATAGTTAATAAGAACATCCCTGTAATTGCCAAACGACGTGCGCCAATGCGGTCAAAAATCCGTCCGGTGATCGGACTCATTACACCCATCATTAAAGCTCCGGCTAGCAGTGTTAATCCGGATTCCAACGCAGAATCTCCCCGCACGATCTGCAGATAGAGAGGTAAAACCATTTCAACACCAACCATGGCCATGTTGGAAACTGAACTAAGCAAAGCTGAAACAGAAAATTCTGGGTTTTTCAAAACCCTTAATTCCAAGAATGGATTATCAAGGGTTAATTGACGCCATCCAAATAATAGGATGAAAACAACCCCAATAATTAGGCTGGCAATGACAATTGTACTTCCCCAACCTTCAGTTCCAACTTCTGAGAATCCATAAAGTAAAGATCCAAAGCCAATCGTTGAAAGCGCAGCTGATAGCCAATCCAAACTAGATTTTTTGGTTGGTAAAACGTTTTTCATGAACCAAAATCCGGCGATAATGACGATGATGACAATTGGAATTAACATGCCAAAAAGGACACGCCATTGGTAAGTATCGATTACCCATCCAGAAAGAGTAGGACCAATTGCAGGTGCTACACCGATAACTAATCCGGCAAGACCCATTGCTGTTCCGCGGCTTTGTGCCGGGAAAATTGAAAGCATCAAGGTTTGTAGGAGGGGCATTGTGACACCAACGCCTAAGGCTTGAATAAGACGACCTATTAAAAGTACTTGAAAACTAGGTGCAATGTAACAGGCAATTGTTCCAAGTAAGAAAATTGTCATGGCACTTTCGTATAAGGTCTTTGAGTTAACACGTGATGTTAACCACGCGCTAATTGGAATCATAATTCCATTAACTAACATGAATCCGGTTGTTAACCATTGAACCGTTGAGGTGGTGATGTCGAAACTCTTCATTAAAGTTGGGTAGGCGGTAGAAAGAATTGTTTGATTCAAAACCGTACAGAAAGATCCAACCAAGAGGAGCACAACAAGTAGGGAACGGTTATATGGTTTTCCGTTTGTATCGATTGCTTTTCCCAAGATGATGCTTCCTTTTGTAAAAAATGTTCAAGAACTAATATATGCCATTTACATTTTATTGTCAACTAATTTGACAATAATGTCAGAATATATATAATTAATGTTAGTTATTCTGACGAATTCGTTTTCTTCTTATAAGTTCGTTATAATTTGTAAAGATATTAAATAGAATCTGAAAAGAAATGGAATGAAAAAACAAATGAATTCTGATTTTATTCAAAGAGTAAAAAATATTATGAAAACTCATGATTTTCTTCTGGGAATTGGCGATATTGCTAGTGCGACGAAAGTTTCTCAACGCCAACTGAGGTATTGGGAAAAAAAGGGATACATTCACCCAACCAAATCCTCTGAAGAACGTCGTCATCGTAAATACTCCTATCATACTTTGATGAAGGTATCAATGATTCAATCTTATGTAGATTCTGGCTATACCCTTAGTGTAGCGGTAGAAAAATCTTCTAAACATGAAGAAATGACAAATGCATTGAAACATTTAATTGGCGATCGATTACGTGATTTTAACATCCTTGAAGATGGTTATGAATTAGACTTTGGAGCCGTTGAGGGAATTTCAGAAAGCAAAAATTTGGTTGCGGTAATCCGGGAAGGTCAACCTACCAAATTTATTTTACGAGAAAAAAGTGATTCATAGGTCACATTTCAGTAATTTATGAGCTCCTGCGTACTATTTAGTGCCACACTTAGTGGTGTTAAATACATAGCAGGGGAGCTATTTATATGGAAAGAAAATCAAAATTTTTACGTCGCCTAATTTGTGGATTAGCTGTAGGATTAGTGACATTGGGCCTGGCAGATTCTGCGCTTGCGGCGACTTATACGCAAAAAAGTAACGCACTATCATCATACTCTGCCAGTAAGTTCAAATACGTTAGTAACAGTAACTACTATTTAACTGGTAACTTTACAACTAAGAAACAATATTCATATGCATCTGGGTATAAAAAATCTACCTTTCAAACAAGACCAGATTCTGTAAATTATAAAAAAGGTAACAAAAAAGTTAGCTTTAAATCAAGTTATTTTTTGCCAGTTACTAAGTGGAAAGGGTTAAGTTGGGGAAATCCACAAAGTTTTGCGATGACCAGTGCGAATACAGCTTATGTTTTATGTACCAGTGGGTCGTACGCTTGGATTACAAGGTATAATCTGAAAGAGTTGCGGGCGTTAGGTGCTACAAAATCCGGTAAAATGGATATGATTCGTCGAGCTACATTTTATAATGCCAATGCGAAAAAATATCCAACACAAAATCAAAATACAACCTATAAAAGAGTTCTAAAAGCCGTCAAAGTTGGGCCTAAGTTTAAGAACTTTGGTCATGGACAATCTTTGGCATATAATCCAAAAGATAGTTCACATCTTTGGTTTGTTGGAACCGGATTGGTCGCTGGGAATCATGTCTCAACTAAGGCAAATGTTCAACGTGTCAAAATCAGTACGTTAAAGCCAGATAAGAAAATCAATTTCCGTTTCAAGAGCAAGAGTGGCTACATTGCTGGTGGGTTAAATTTGGCGTTTGATAAATCTGGGAATGCCTACTTGGATTCAAAAACTGGTACTCGCAGTTTGAAATTATTCAAAGGCAAAATTTACACTAAATCAGTTAAATTTAAATTGGTTATGCAAGGTATTAAGTATGCTCCCGGTTCACGAACTCAGTCACTTGCATACAACAAGAAGCGCAATCGCCTGTACATGATTGCTGATGATAGTGTTATTTCAGTCCCTGTTTCTAAATTAGGAAAACTAAAGAAGTCTGATGTTCAGTCAACTCAGTTTAGTGCTAAACGGGAATTTGAAGGTATGCAGTTTACTAGTGATGGTAGTTCATACTTACTAACCAATAAGGGTGCTGAAATTATGCAAGGTAGTACAAAATCATTCTAAATACAAATTACTAGTTATTTAATTGAAAGTAGTGTAACATTACTCTTGAAAATTAAATAAGGTTCGTCTTCAGGGGCAGGGTGTAATTCCCGACCGGTGGTTGTAAAGTCCACGACCCATCATTGTGATGGTTGAATCGGTGAAATGCCGATACCGATAGTTAAAGTCTAGATAAAGAAGATTGGGTTATTTAGCTTACTAAAAATTCAATTGGCTCTCTATACTCTGAAATAGTATAAAGGGTCATTTTTTATGAGTAAAAATAATTCACCTGGGATGAGTCCTTCAAGGAGGATGTCTCACATGGGTAACAAAAATGTTACGCGTTTAGTGGTCATCGCAATGATGGCTGCGATTTCTTATGTTTTATTATTGTTTAGTTTTCCAATTTTGCCAGGATTTTCATTTTTGAAAATCGATTTTGCCAATGTTCCAATTCTTATCACAATGTTGGTCTATGGACCAGGCGCAGGAGCGGTTACGACGGCCGTTGCAGGTTTGTTGGATATTGTGACTAAGGATAGCAGCATGGTTGGTGTGATTGGAATTATTGCCAATTTCTTGGCGACAATGTGCTTTGCATTACCAATCTACTATTCTCTGAAGAAACACATGGATCAAGGGATTAAACAACAAGCCCGATTTCTGGTTCGGGGAATCGTTTTGGGGACAGTCTTAATGGCGGTCTTTATGAGCCTGACCAATCTGTTCATTTTGTTACCAATCTACTTTAAACTGGTGAGTTTCCAGATCAGCGTTTCGACACTCAATATGGTATTGTACGGTGTCTTACCGTTCAATCTGATTAAAGGCGTGATTGTGGGAATTGCCACAGGTGTGATTTACGCTCGAATGGTACCGTGGCTTCAAAGTCGTCTGCAAACCGTTAAACGTTCATAATAAAATAATGCCTGTTGGTGAGAATTATCGAATTGATATTTCTTCACTAACAGGCATTTTAATTTCAGTTAATTAGTTTAAGATAATTAGATCGCGGGTAATATCCGAGAGTCGTTGACCACCGTCCTTGGTCACAAGCACGTCATCTTCAATCCGGATTCCACCGAGATTCGCCACATAAATTCCTGGTTCCACGGTTAAAATTTCGTTTTGAGACACCTTGTATTCAGGCATCGCGCCGTAACTTTGAGGATATTCATGGATATCTAGTCCAATTCCATGACCAATACCATGATTGAACTCTTTGCCGTAACCTTGTTCAGTAATAAAATCGCGACCAATTTTATCAAGAGCTTTGCCACCGACGCCCGGTTTGATGGCATCAATGACTTTTTGTTGGGCTTCTTTGACAATTTCATAGATTTGTTTCAGCCTTGGATCGGGTTCGCCTAGTGAAATGGTACGGGTAATGTCTGAGGTGTATCCATCAAAATAGTAGCCAAAATCAATGGTAATCATTTCCCCCGTTTTGAGCACTTTAGTAGTAGCATCTCCATGGGGCATTGCCGCACGGGGACCACTAGCCACGATTGTATCAAACGAAGCACCAGTGGAACCATGATCCTTCATCCAAATGTCCAGTTTGTTCACAACTTGGATTTCAGTCATGCCCGGGTGAATTTGGGTGAGGAGATACTTAAAGCCTTGAGAAGAAAGCTCAATGGCTTTTGTGGTGGCCTCGATTTCTTCAGGGCCTTTAGCAGCTCTGAGAATATCGACGACTTGCGAAGTTGCGGTTAAGGTGACTTCTGGTAAGTGGGTCAGTTTTACATAAACGGAATACTTGAGATTGTCTTCAAAAGCTAACTTGTGGACCTGCTGTTTAGTGACCACACTAGTGATGATTTTCATATAATCACGGGTAATGGCAAGGTTAATGCCTTTTTCGAGACGCTCATGGAGATCTTCTTCGTAGCGAGCGTCGGTGATTAACGTGGCGTTGTCAGTGGTCACAAGTAAGCGACCATCATCTTCAAGACCATCAAAACCTGATAGGTAAAGCAGGTTGAACCGGTTCTCAACTAAGATTGCATCAACTTTTAAGTCAGTTAATTTAGTTTGCAGTGCCTGGATTCGTTTTGTATACATAAAAAAGCCTCTTTTTCTAGAATTGTCATAAATCTAGTTTAACCTAATTTTAATGAAAAACAACTTGTTTTTGTGGGATTATAAAATCAATAGCAACTTTCAAATTGGCTTTTAATGTTTAATGAACTAGATTGGCAGCAACTAGCGGGAGGTTTTGTAATGAACATGGAAGAAAAACTTTTGTTGAATAATTGTTTAGAAACGGAGCGCTTATATTTACGTCCGGTGACAATTGAAGATGCAAAAGATATGTACGAATATACGAGTGATCCGGAAACAGTTAAGTATATGTTCGAGGTTCATCATAATTTGGATGATACCAAACACGAGATCTTAAATTATTTTGTCAAAGAACCCATCGGTAAATGGGGAGTTGTGCTTAAAAAGACAGGCAAGTTTATTGGCAACGCCGAAATGCATATAGATACGCATAATTTAAGTGCCGAAATTGGTTATGCGATTGGGCGGAAGTTTTGGGGAAATGGCTATGCTCCTGAAACCGCAACACAAATTTTGGAGCTCGGATTTGCTGAAATGGGACTGAAACGGATATATGCACTCTATTGCGTGGATAATAAAAAATCGGGCCGAGTGCTGGAGAAAATCGGCATGCAAAAGGAGGGCATTTTACGAAATAATAGTCAGTTAAAAGGTAAAACGGTGGACGATGGGGTATATGCAATGACTGATGAGGACTGGCAGAAACTCCAAAGAATTGGGGAAGCATTTTAATTGTAACCGTTTGCATATCGTGGTAGTATTATAAGTGAGGAAGGGGTTAAGCCCCAACCAAGAAGTTCTTCTCATATCGAAGGTTAGCTGGTTAAATTTGAACCAATCTGATAAACGAAGATTTAAAAACATCATCTACAGACGTGATGTAGAAAAAGAGTCTGAGATTGTGACAGAGATAGGCAGTTAACAGCGAAACACCTTAGTTTGTTGGAGGATTTTCAACATCGGTAAGATAAACTGGATAAACGGCCAAAAAGTTCGCTGAGGCTCGAAAAAAGTGTGGAATCAGTGGGAAACTACTTGAATCGCACCAGTAGATAGACAATGGATAATGCGAGTGGGCTAGAACGAAGGCCGATGAAGCACAATTAGTAAGAATAGTGGATGTTCGAAGATGAAATGTCGTGCGAGTTCTTACGAAACAAATATGAAAGTTGTGAAGGTGTAAGGTTATTTCAAAAAGTACTGTATTAAAAGGTTGGGGAACTTCCTCATAAGGGAATCCAAGAAATGAG